>NZ_JBLSDF010000073.1:0-1466 GCF_052315355.1 Cuniculiplasma thermophilum | reverse complement strand
GGGTATATCTGGAGGATCAGAAGAGTCAATTCAAATGGGAATCACTGGTTGCTCTGTCTGCAGTACAGAAGGAGATCATAGATGTAGTGATCAAAAATACCTAAAAAGATAGGTAATTAAATAATTGGATACCTACCTATCTGTTAGAAAATAGGACTTACTTATAGCTGTAAATGGGCCCGACCGGATTCGAACCGGTGACCTCCTCCGTGTCAGGGAGACATCATACCACTAGACTACGAGCCCTCACATAGCCATATAATCATGGATAATTAGCTTTTTTGTAAGTGATTAAGTAAGGCATATCTGGAATATAATAGTTTGAAAGTTTTTTTATTTTCTTTCTTTATTGATATTTAATTATGAGACTCTCCAAAACTCTATTTTTATATTTATTAAAGATGTGCCACAATGGAAAATGTACTGTTATGCCATGGTGGGGTTGGTTCAAAAAATAGATCAACGCCGGACATGGGAGGAATTGCAGAGAGTGCCTGGAATGATGACCCGCTTACTTCCGTTGTAAATGCAGTTGTAAATATGGAAGACGATCCACGGTTCAATGCTGGTACAGGTTCAGTAATAAGGATAGATGGTTCAGTCCAGATGGATGCAGCCGTGTCAATTCCTGGAAAATTTGGTTCAGTAATCGGCATCGAAATGGTAAAGAACCCCGTACTCGTAGCAAGGGACGTTATGGAGAAGACACCCCATATAATGCTTGCCGGATCAGGAGCTTTGGATTTCGCGAGACGTTGTGGTTATGAGGCATATGATCCGAGAACCGATCGGAGCAAGGAAGCCTATAAAAAAATGATTAAAGGAATCAGGGATAATATGTCTGAAAATGAGAAATATTTGGAGTTCAGGAGGATGATAGAACAGGGGATAATAGAGGAACCTCACGATACTGTGGGGGCTGTGACCAGAATAAATGGAAAGTTCGCCGCAGCTGTTTCAACTGGAGGTGCATCTCCAATGATGAAGGGAAGGGTAGGTGATGTTCCAGTCCCTGGTGCAGGGATATATTGCGGAGCGGATGGGGCAGTTGTTGCGACGGGAATAGGTGAGGAAATTGCAAAAAGGGTACTTTGTTATAGAATTTACAGTAAAATTGGTAGTATGCCCTTAAAATCTATAATCGAAAAGGAAATTGATTACTTTGGTAGTAACCTTGCAGGAATAATAGCACTATCCAGAAGTGAGATGGCATATTTTTCCAACGGTTCGATGGGCACTGATCTCTATGTGGAAAAAATATGATCGAAAGTAAGAAATTAATTTCCTATTCCTTAAAAGATATATGAAGACCCGGGATATCATGGCGATAGTATCCCGAATTTTGTGTAAGAACAAATGAAATGACTCCATCAACAATGGATAAATTTCATGAAACATAAAAGGATGCCTCCTTAGAACAACCAAAGGAGGCAATGAATAATGGAAGAGTTTGATAAAAAGATATC
>NZ_JBLSDF010000072.1:0-1586 GCF_052315355.1 Cuniculiplasma thermophilum | reverse complement strand
TTTCATACATCCTCCTCTCGACTGTCCGGGATCTTGTTATGCTTTCAAGATACTTTCTCTCATCATCCGTCAGGGTGATGTGTGGCTTAACACGCTTGAACACCATAGGTAGATATGGATACTGAGTATAAATAATTGTAAATGTATTATGGAAACGCTATACTAGTAATTTTCTTTCGGAATATCTATTTAGAATCGTTAATCCATACCATCAATTGGATGCATGAACGTCTGGCCTCAAAATGATAAAAATCGATCTATTCAACATTCTGAAGGTAACCTCAATCCTCCTGTAACAGCTGAATTAATTCCAGATTTTATGGTCTCAAGGATGCCATTAAGATATCTCTTAAGAGTTTTTCCCAGCCTGATTATAGCTGGCATCTTTGACCGGATGCCCATGATATCCATTTTCTCAGATATGATTCTGCGATGGATGCATTCACCTGCCATAATCTATGGAGTGCAATCTTGAAGTGATATGCATGTGATCTATAGAGATCCAGGGATTTCACCGACATAAGGCGATCTCTCTCCCTCTCTGTGAGATCAGAGGAATTCTTCAGCCAGTCATATCTGGTGTGCCTGAGGATCTCGTTCCCCTTTGCTTCTTTCCGCCTGATCCTGTCCAGAGTGTCATTCATCATCTTTATGACATGAAAATGATCAAAAACTATGGATGAATCAGGGAAAAATTCCTTTGCTCCTGATATGTATGAAGGATATTTTTCACGTCCAGAAAGGGGCTTTTCTGTGTGAACTTCATGAACACATCGGAATCATTCCCCTCCTCGATGTGTATGACCCTGCTGTTCTTTATGTCTTAAAACTGTGTGACATAGACATGATGCTTCTCAACTGAGAATTCGTCTATTCCGAGCGCTGAAAGATCAGAGAGATCCTGATCCTTTCCCGCCTCATCCACATAATGTTTGAGGATCCTCCATACAGAATCCTCATTGATTCCCACGATCCTATCAACCGCATATGAGTGGTATATACCTGCTCATCTCAACTATCAATGCCTCATAGTGCAATGAGAATGCTGAACCTTTTCGTGCCCATGGCAGATCAACGGTCTTCTTTCCATGTTGGTCACATTTTATTCTGGGTTCCCCCGCATGCACATATGTGGAGTACTGGAACACGTTCAGGTGCCTCCATGTCCTATCCTCGGTGTCGTGGACAGCACAAGCCTGTCCACAGACAGGGCATGGGAATCTTGATCCCCTTGGGAAATCTATGGACATAGCTACCCTCTTTTCCTGGTGATCAAACTTAATCTCTTTGATGATCCACGGCTCTTCCAGGCCTAGAAGTTTCCTGAACAGTTCCTCAGAATTCACATAGTTTGAATGATTGAGGGCTTATTATTTACCCCCGAAGAGTTGAAGAGATCCCAATAAATTGAGAGAAAAGCATTTAAACTTCCCATGTATCCATTTTATATGATAAAATTACCCATTCCAAGAAAGATGCTCTTGCTTCAAGTATTTGCCGTTCTTGTTATTTGTGCATTTCTTGCGAGTTCCTTTTCAGCTTCAATGGATCATGTTAACCGTATCAGCATCACGAACGGGGATGCT
>NZ_JBLSDF010000071.1:0-1684 GCF_052315355.1 Cuniculiplasma thermophilum | reverse complement strand
TTGACTGGCCGTTCTGCCACTTCTTCCATCGTAGCACCATGTATTTCTTTCCATGAATGGATTTCCACACTATTCCTGGCATACGCAAGTGTGTACCCTGCGAATAAAAACATTTCCATAGGAATTAATCACGGACCACCAATTATAAGGGAAAAAAGAATAACAGAAAACTTCCAAGTACAATAGCACCCTGAAGTGTTAATGAAAAAACTCAGTGAAAGACTCGCTTTATGGAAAGAGTAAACCTAATAGATGTAAACTCACGATATAATTCACATTAAGATGAATTCTAATATAAAACAATGATTATTCTATAACAATTCTAAAAAGGTATATATAGCAAAGATAATATTGATACATGGCGAAGTGTGTTTCTTGTGGAGCAGAAATTGAGGAAGGGGCATCTTTTTGCCCTCAGTGTGGAGCGGCTCAACCAGCAGGCCAGGTAGGTAACAAAGATTTAAAGCCTGTGACTGGGCAGAATTTTAAGACAATGGGACGAATGGGCGTAATGAGTCATGGGCTCGAATTGGTAATAGAAAACGAACAGGGAACTATTGGCTCTGTAAGTTTTAGTGGAGGATTAATGGGAACGTTTGAAGCAAACTTTCAGTTGAATGACCCACAGGGGAACGTTCTGTTGAGGACACAGCATAACAAACCGAAAAAGCTCATAAGCACTTTTAAGAACTATTCCATTATAGATTCGAGTGGAAATGAAATTGGGCAGATGGATATCCACAATCGTAAGGCCGAAATCAGGACCCAAAATGGCCAGAATTATGAGGTTACGGAAAACATAGGTGGCAGGGACATAAAGATCTCAAGTAATGGAAATGTAGTAGGAGAGATTAAACACCATCTTGAGAGCAAATATTTTGAAGGAAAAATAAGTGGAGACATCCAACCAGAGATATTTGTTGCATATCTTCTGTACAGGACACTGGAGCATGCAGTCAAATCCGGTGACTTTATGGGTGGCCCGGGAATGAACGGTGTTGGATTCAGATTGTAAATCAAAAATCAGGTAACAACAAAAGTATTTAATCGCCCCACTCGTAAAATATAATTTTATAGGAAGGATTCTTGGACTCGAGAATATCCTTCAATTTGTAGAAGTCCTGTATATACATTTTCTTCCTAAGGTCCATAATAATAGATGAGGCATTTTGAAGGTCCCTCTCAAACGTCTTAACAATTTCAAAGGTCTCTGTTACATCTGGTATCATTACCTTTTCATAACCCATAATAGCACAATAAAAGCAATATTTTGCCATATGTCTTTCGTTGAAATACATCTTTCTTCCGTCAATCACAAGATTGATTCCTTCAGTTTCTCGATATAGAAAAATATCTTCTCCCTTGGGAATTTCTATTTTTCCATATTCTCCATCAGGTTTCAGGTAATCCTTTGGAAAGACACCAAGATTTGAGTCTTTCAAAACGCTTTCCGCATATCTGGATATGAAAAGTTCATCCATCATGGGTGTAATGTTACCCCTATTATAGAGATATTTGCATACGGTAATAGAAATAAAATCTTAAAGAGCATCCTATAATAAGTTTTCTTACATGAGATTTAATGTACATGGATTCATAGCTACCGCTGATCCATAGCTGTTTCATGTATTTCATCTTCGATCTATTCCTGTTTCCTGAATCTTTCTGGTATCTCAAATGGTCT
>NZ_JBLSDF010000070.1:0-1694 GCF_052315355.1 Cuniculiplasma thermophilum | reverse complement strand
TCTTCACAGAATTGAGGGAAACATTCTCAACCTTCCAGGGTGATTTAAGTTCTAGCAATGTTGAATAGAGCTGGCATTCGTCCATTAAATAATATATCAAAGCATTAGATAAAATTACCCACATGAAAGTGGGAAGAACCACAATTTATCTGTTGTTGATCCGGCCTGTGGTTCTGGCGCTTTCCTCCTTGGAATGCTTAATGTCCTATCTGAAATTTACAAAATGATCTACAAACATTTAGGAGGCAGTTTAACAGACTTTGCCTTAAAGAATAGAATAATCCAATATTCTCTTTATGGTGTTGATGCAATGCCTTGGGCGATACAAGCAGCTGAATTAAGGCTATGGCTACAGCTCATTGTGGAGACAGAATCCAAGAAAGAAGAGCTGAAACAGCATCCTCTTCTTCCAAATCTGAATCTTAATCTTAGGGTTGGAGATTCACTTGTTCAGGAGATAGGAGGAATTAGTTTCAATCTTAGGAATAATAACCTAAAACCTTGTTTGAAGAAAAGGCTTGAAGATTTGAAACAGGAAAAGAGAAAATATTTTGAAAATTCTCAAAATGCGAAGTTCAAAACACTAGAAGAGGTAAGGAATGAAGAAATAATACTTTTTGAAGACATCATAAATGAAAGAATCAAGAGTCTCGAAGCAGATAAACAAGTTTATGAAAATAATATAAAGGATGCCAAAAATCAGGTAACGCTATCTGGAGAACAAATTACGGATGAAAAAAAGGTCAGAATAAATGAGGAAAAAATTGAACTAAACAGAAATGAAATTGATAAATTGAATTCTTTAAAATTACATCTAAAGGATCCCCAAAAGAAGCCATTCGTTTGGGATATTGATTTTGCAGAGATATTTGCTGAAAAGAATGGCTTTGACATAGTAGTTGGAAATCCACCATATGTCAGACAAGAGATGATCTCTCCTCCAAACAGGATAAAAACGGAAGTGACAAAAAAAGAAAAAGATGAGTATAAGGAAAAATTGATCAAATCAATAAAAGAAAGTTTCCCGGTTGTTAGAAAGGTAGGTAAGAGAAGTGATTACTATATTTATTTTTATTTCCACGGTTTGAGTTTACTGAATAGTAGTGGGACTTTCTGTTTTATTACGTCGAACTCTTGGCTAGATGTTGAATATGGAAAGACTTTGCAGGAGTTTTTATGTAAGTATGTTCCGATAACGGCTATATACGATAACCCAAAGAGGAGCTTTGCACATGCAGATGTAAATACGATAATTGCATTATTTGGTGCACCAGAGGCAAAACCAGGAGGCTTGGAGGGCTGGATCGATGGAGTGAATGGCAGCAATGAAAGCGTTTGGCCTAATATCAAGAATACTGCAAAATTCGTGATGTTCAAAAAACCATTTGAAGAGGTATTATCAGCTCAAAACCTTATAGACATAGAAAATGTAAAAGCCAAAGTTAAAGGTAGCGAAATTACAGAGCTCGTTAAGAATGTTGTTAGCACTAATGATTACAGCCTGAACTCCCTAGATTTACCACCACGATATCTTATCAAGAGCCTCAAGGATATCCTTCTGCTTCCTTGTCCTCTCAAGTTCCACAAGATTTCCGCTCTGGTCTTCTATCACATGCAGTTTCTCAAGTTCCAGGAGCATCCTCTCTAAAGAATACTTTTTCATGAGACCTGATGAGATCATTCCCCTCATGAGT
>NZ_JBLSDF010000069.1:0-1943 GCF_052315355.1 Cuniculiplasma thermophilum | reverse complement strand
GATAGGTAGGTATCCAATTATTTAATTACCTATCTTTTTAGGTATTTTTGATCACTACATCTATGATCTCCTTCTGTACTGCAGACAGAGCAACCAGTGATTCCCATTTGAATTGACTCTTCTGATCCTCCAGATATACCCTGTAACATGTTCTAATTATGTCCATAGCCTCCGGTCCGGATATTTCCTTCTTCTCCAGTATGTAAGAAAGATAACTGAGTATGGAATATGCGAGATAGCATATCTTCACATGACCCTCGATATGGGACTTCAGCCACACCCTCACAGGCCTCAGATCAAGAATGCCCTTCATCTGCTTGAATGCCCTCTCCACAGAATCCTTGTCTTAGTATTTTCTTACGACATTGTCAATGCCGAGATCCGTATTGTGGAATATGAGGGAATATCCGAGATATTTCGCTATATCTTCATTTGAGGAATGTTCGTAATAATGATCCTTCTTCAGGGATTCCATGGCCGGATTATATACAACAACAAGCCTACCAGAAAGGGAAGGGAAATCGGTCTAGTATACCTTTGTGTTCTTCAGCGACACCATGCGTTTCTTTGTGTATATCTCGTTCCTGTCGATTCCGTCAATGATCCTCTTCAGGTCCGGCGTTTTCTTTAGACCGCTGATCATGGTGAATTTCAGATCCAGCATGGATTTTATTCTCTTTGGATCGGACATTCCCCGATCCATGATAATTGCAGTATAGTCCTTGAGCCAGAGATCCTTTACAATATCGTCCATGATGGATCTGTTGGATACATTGCCCGGGTATATGCGATGGAACAGCGGAAAACCTCTCTTCTCCGTCACAACGAGAGCTATCTGTATAAGCTTCTTTATCCTGCCCTCCTTTCCCTTTCTCGGTCTCGAATCAATGGAATCTCCCGTGAAGTATGTATCTGTGACATCTATTATTACGGATCGTCTATCCTTTTCTATGCCAAGGAATATGGATGCGAGCTTCTCCTCCATGGCCGAGAAATCCATATCGTTTATTTCCTGCAGGGATTCATAAAGATCCTTTGTATCGATACTCTCAATGCCAAGGTATCTCAGTATCTCTGTCTCCTGCAGATATTCAGGCATCCGGTTTATTGCAGGGCGATCAAGAAGCTGTGAATATACCATGACGGATGCATTCATGGGGATCATGGAGTTTATTCCCAGACTGGATGATATCCTGTGAACCATCTCAACGTCCAGTGATCTGCGAACCTCTATTGCTCTTATATCATCAGAAGACACTTTCCGAACCACGGAGCTGTTCATCTCTTTGCCCACGTATCTTATAAATTCCTGTTTTACCTTGCCCTCCACCCTCTTATTGCGAACCTCGGCAAGATAGGTTCAGGATTTTGTCTTGATCCTTCTTATGAATGTCGTAGTATATAGTTCTACACTACACACTATTTACATGTTTCGGTGAAGTCAGTGAATATATGGTTCAGAAGATGTAGTGTATAATTTCAGTCAAAAAGATAGGTAATTAAGTGGATAGACAACTTGTCGATTGTTCTTTAAGATAAGCTTTGTGCACATACGCGTAGTGCCACGAAATGTAAGTAGAGGATTTACTTTCTCCTCCTAATAAGTGCAACTGCAGAACCTATGACTGCAATGACAACAACCACACCTATTATGATGTAGAGTTCTATGTCAGATGTTCCGGAAGACGGAGATTTGCTCGTAGATGTGGAAGTATAAGTTATGGTTACTGGAACACTGCTTCCACTTACCGTTACTGAACCGGATGATGGCGATACTGAATATCCAGATACATTGCTGACTGTGTATGAGTATGTTCCATTGGGTTCTGTGAATGTTATTGTGTCTGTTGTGGATGATTCGGTTGATCCATTAAGAGTTACAGACCATGATGTGCCTGATGGGAGACCGGATTCTGTGAATGTGACTGTATATTTACTGACAG
>NZ_JBLSDF010000068.1:0-2046 GCF_052315355.1 Cuniculiplasma thermophilum | reverse complement strand
CCTTGGAAAATCCATGAAGATATCAACCCTCTTTCCCTGGTGGTCGAACTTTATTTCCTTAATGATCCATGGATCTTCTAAACCTAAAAGCTTCCTGAAAAGTTCCTCTGATCTCACATAATGTAAATGAATAAGGGTTTATAACTTACCCCCAAAGAGTTGAAGAGATCCTTATTTTATATTACTTAAACATACTAAACTTATGTGCTTAGATTGCTTCGAGGATGATTGCAGCTGCGACCAATGCTATAATTTCCGTCATAACCCTGCATGTCCCAGATGTGGTCACACTATATTTCTTGATTGCTGCCAGGGATTTTAATCCGTAAAACAGGGCAGAAGGTCAGATTGGAAAGAATTAAAAAGGCTCATCAAATTATCTCCCATTGGTGGATTTAAGAACACTCGTTAGCAGTTTTAAGAAAATCCTGAGACAGAATGTTGGGAGGACTGTATTACTGGCATTAGCTGTGGTAATTTATAGCGTAATTTCCCAATATCTCATAGAAAATCCAATTAAAACATCGGGTATCCATTCACTTTTTCAATCACTTTGGTGGACTATGCAGACAATAACCACAGTTGGATATGGAGATGTTACTATTGTTGGATTTTATGGGAAGACCAATGCCATGATTATTATGGTTATAGGAATAGGCACTTTCAGCCTTTTGCTTGTGACTGTGGCTGCTGAAATTGTTGATGCCAAGCTTTTAAAAAGATTAGGGAGGGCAAGAACAAAAATGGAAGAGCACTCAATTGTTTGTAATTATACTGATAAGCAATCTTCAATAATAAAAAGATTAGTAGATGAAAAGTTCCCAATACTGATACTTGGTAACGAAGAGTCCAAGGAAATTGCAGATAAGGGAGAATTCATAAGGGGCAATCCACTGAATGTGGAGGATTTGAAAAAGGCAGGTATAGAAAGAGCTGTTTCAATGATTATATTTCCCAATGAAAAGTACGGCTCAGATGATTCATTAGCTCTGGATGCAGAATCTATACTTATTCTATTAACGGCAAGAAAATTGAATAAAGATTTGAAAATAACCATAGAACTACTGAACGAGAGCAGCAGGGTTCATGCAGACGAGGCAGGAGCTGACAATGTAATAGTAAGAGGGGACTTGAGTTCAGCTGCCATTATTTCTGCCCTAACACAACCTGAGGCTGGAATGTTTCTTAATAAAATGGTAATGTCATCCGGTTATTTTTCAATCTCGCAAAATACCTTTGAAAAAATGAGTGGTAAACCGTATGAGGAAATAATCAAAATGATAATTGACGAAGGAGGGATTCCATTATCGGTGTACCAAAACGGTCAATTTACAAATCCCTATGAAATGAAAGGGATTTCTAAGGGCGAGATATTTATCTATCTGAAAAAGGGTCAGCAACAATGACAAATTAGATATGCCTTGCTTAATTTCAGATATGAGAGCAGAGGTTGTCGAGATTGGTCAAAGGCGCCAGATTGAGGGTCTGGTTCCGTAGGGATACGAGGGTTCAAATCCCTCCCTCTGCATTTTGTGCAAAAGAGGGTTTAAACATATCTTTTAAATGTTAAAATACTTCGTTCGTAACCATTGGAAATTTTTACATTTCGATATTTTTTGCAAGATCACTTTCCCATTATTAATCAGGTTTTTACTTCTGTTAGCTATTCACTAATACCATTTTGAACCGTCTTTGAGAAATTATAGATAGAAAGTAAGACAAAAGTGTCTATCACCAATACTCCAAACACCTCATCCTCCGCAACGGATTGCCATGGAATTATAAGGTAAGCAATCCAGGAAAGAATATTTATTATGGTCAGTATTGATCCAAATTTGTAATCCTTCCTTGATAAATGTCCCGCAGCAACGACAAAGAATGAAATAGAGCTTAGGATGAAAAACCATATAGATGTCATGAAAAAAGTTCTTTTGGCCACGTTGACATGACGGTGTCAGCGTGAGAGTCGGAGAGGCAGTCGTCTTGTCTCTTGGCCTGCGAGGCCGCTTTACAGATTGACTGCCCTTCGTCTCGACATAATACCCT
>NZ_JBLSDF010000067.1:0-2708 GCF_052315355.1 Cuniculiplasma thermophilum | reverse complement strand
CTTTCCCTGGTGGTCGAACTTTATTTCCTTAATGATCCATGGATCCTCTAAACCTAGAAGCTTCCTGAAAAGTTCCTCTGATTTCACAAAATGTAAATGAATGAGTGTTTATAACTTACCCCCAAAGAGTTGAAGAGATCCCTTTATATTTATCATTTTTATCATTTTTAATATTTATCGATCCTTTTTGCCCATTGAAAAATGTGAAAATAGACAGATTCAAAAAAAAATTTTTCTCTCAAGTTTAAAACTGAATGAATGCTTAAAGAAATATAGAATAGTGTCTACTTGGCCGGATAATGAAATCGACAAAGAGGTTCGAAAAGGAATGGCACAATATAATTTAGACATTATGCTTATAGAGGCCATATGGAATTGACTTTAAACAGTTTATTGGAGCACTGAATAAAGTTATAATGATTGAATGGTATCATAAGAGAAGATTGACTGAAAATGTCGAAAGCAATGGGCAAAAATCTGAAATAATACAGGGAGGTCATTGGAAATATGAAGATAATAAAGGCAGAGAAGGGGGACAAGTATGCCATAGATGCACTAAGGATAGCCAAAGGGCTTGGCGAATGGTTCAATGAGATTGGAATCAAAAACATGGAAGCAGATCTTTTCTTTGATAATTTAGCAGTAATGGTTGAGAATGGAGAGACTTTGGGCTTTGCTTGCTACAACAGTCATGATGGAATAATGCAGCTTTTATGGCTGGCAGTTGAAAGAGGGCATCAGGGAAAGGGAGTAGGAGGCTCACTTTTAAAATGGGTTGAAGAAGAGGCAATGAAGCATCGATTGAATGTTATTCAAGTGGAGACATTGCCTGATGAGGATAGCTATGAGCCATATAAGTTGACGAGGAAATTCTATTATAACCACGGATTTACAAGAGTGGGTTATAAAAAAGCCAGTATAAAAGGCTGGGATGATCAAGTAATCCTTCAGAAAAAATTGCAATAGCAATACAAATACAATTATTCAGCAAAGGCAAAAATAGAAAATTAATTCTTCATATAGTTACCATAAGCTCCCTTATCTAATTTAAGTGCCTTACACTTGAACTTATAATAAGTGCTTTCCTGTTAGCCTTGATATTAACTTAAGACCTTCAGATACCATTTCACAAATACCAGTCAGTCTGGAACTTAAATATCATAAGCCAACCCTTTTAACTTTTCCATATGGACCATGGGATCTGCATGCAATAAATCTTGAGATCGTTTTCATGCATTCCATGAATGGATGTGCATCAGTGTATTCACTCGTGATCCACACATGCAAGTAATTCACTGCAATGAGAAGAAATTGCTGGGGAAATTACAGAGATCCTTATGGTGGATTGCCCAGGACAACAAATGTGTGGAAATATGGAGTAAGTGCCATATATCTGTGGGAATTGATACTCATCAGATCATGGGCTGGTCTTTTACAAAAGGAAACATACATGATTCAAAGGTTTCGCAAGACATGTTAGATTCTCTCGGAAACTTCTCCCATTTTCTTACAGATTCTGATTAAGATATCTCTGACATATGTGACTACAGATTCAAAAACGCATATTCTTCACCCATAATTGAACCAGAGAAAAGGATGAGGTGTTCCCGAACTGATATGGGTGAACGCCTGAATAGGAACTGATCTGAGGGAATAATCTTCTCTTTATTCCATGATAGGGAAAATTAGGAGGACATTCTAAATACTATAAGGGATAATGAAAACAGAGAATTTCTGTTACACCAGGAACGGATCATATGACAATGCAATTTGCCTAATTGCAAATGCATACAATCTCATGACTATAAAGATCCATACAAGAAAATTACTAATGAAGATAATAAAAATCGTCAGTTGTCTAAAGATGACACACTCTAAACTATGCATAGTTTTTGTTTCGGTAAATCGTCTTTGATTATAGTTTCCAGAGGAAAAAAAACTAGAATAGAAAACAGATTGCCCCTTAGGAACGGTTGATCAGCGGTAGATCGCATGCTTCGCAAGCATGAGATGTCGGGTTTAAATCACTTCTTTTCAGTATGATAGACCATAAAAAATTCTAATGATTGCATACTCGTCCATAAGAAATATAAAGAGTAAGATCAATAAATAGACCTTTCAATTCTTTCCCTTTTTTATATCATATCTTGAACAGATTCGTATTGAAATACAAGAAAAAATTTTCTTCCTGCATTGAAGAAATATATGGATTATTCTAAAGAGAAGTTCATCTCTTTTATGCACATGATAATGGCTGATCAAAAACTTCTCAAAAAGCTGGCAATTAATATAAATGGATGGATTCTTATTGTGAATGTTAAAATGATATCCAAAGGAGTGCTCCCTGTTCGTTTAACTGTTAATGAACGTAATGATCTGTAGGAGAATGAGATATTTCCTTCAAGGGGAATAATGAATGGTGGGACATTAAAGAATACTTTGACGAACGCAAAAAACGTGATCAACTATTTCCGGATTGGCAGATATTCCCAGATAGATGAAATTTCAGAGAAATTTATAAATTACCTATTTCTTAAAGAATAGTTTATGGAGGAAGAATTAATAGAGAGGTTTTCTATTTTCTACCTTATTCTGTAAATTTTCTGCATAACTTCCTGATTACCGCTAAAGATCAATCTATTTTTGACTGTTTATTTTCTTAATTATCCCTTTTTATCACTATTTCCCATGAAATTTCTTAAATAATT
>NZ_JBLSDF010000066.1:0-2972 GCF_052315355.1 Cuniculiplasma thermophilum | reverse complement strand
TGCATCCTCAAATGTTTCAATATCATTCACCCATATGTAATCTGTCTTGAGGGAGTTGTGGAATGATTCAATATCCCCATTGTCTTCAGGCGTGTGCTTCTGTATGTATTCAGATTTTATTCCCAGAGTCTTCACTGTATTCCTGAATATCTCTGAAATATACTGTGGACCGTTGTCTGTTCTGAGTACAAGATCATGTGGATTTCCATCAGGGAACCTTATTTCATATGCTTTCTCAACTGCCCTGATGCAGTCATTTGATGTACATGACCTGGAGAATTCATATGAAATCCATTTCTTGCTGAAGCAATCCTTTGTTGACATGAGATAGTGCATTCCATCTGTCTGTGTGCTTACATAGTGGATGTCTGTTTCCCATAGCCTGTTTATCTCCTCAGGCTTTGTGAGATCCTTCTTCCTAATTCTGTTCTTATGTTTTGCATATGGCAGTGCAAGACTGTTCCTTCTCATGATTCTCCTAACTGTTTTTATGTTCACATGAATGCCGGAATTCCTTAGAAGTGCCCAGACTCTCCTGTATCCATATGTTGTCCTTTCTCCTGAGATCCGGATTATTTCAGATTCAATGTTTTCAGATATCCTGGATTTCCTTGTTCCTGATCTCCCTGTCTTTCTGTAATATATTGTTGATCTTGGCATATCCATTGCCTTGGATATACGTGATACACTCATCTCTTTTCTTAGAATGTCAACAGTCATCCTTATTTCCTCCCCTGTCGACTTTTTTTTAAAGCATCTATTGCAAGTGCCTGATCACACACCAGTCTTTTCAGATCATCTATCTCCTTCTGGTATGTGTTTCCCTTTGATGATTCACCAAGTGCCCTGCTACCACCATCAATGAACTTCTCCTTCCATCTGCGAAGCTGTACGACAGATATTCCATATCTACGACATAGCTCAGCAATGTTTGCTGCTGTCAGTGACTCGATCACGATCTCTATCTTCTGTTCAACAGTGTATTTTTCAGTCATGTGAGATCACCTTGCGTCCAGGAGTACACAGGAGGTTCATAAAACCCCGTAGGGTAAAGATCTGGATTTCTCCAGACCCTTCCACATCAAACCGTACGGTCGGTTTTCCCGAATACGGCTTTCCGGTGTGCTTCACCATGCGGCATTATATATACGAAATTCTTCCTGTCATTGGCATGAGGCCTAGTATTCTGCCAATTCCTATATACATGGTTTTGTAGGATGCCCTGGATATCTTATGAAGATGGCAGTAGAACTTAGAGACCTTCCACTCAATAAATCGATACAGAGATTTGTACTGCTTTGTGGCGTTGGTGTGGTTGAAGTAGTTTGTGTAGCCTCTTATCAGGGCGTTAAGTTCAGTGATAAGGACGTCCATGCTCTTGACATGGGTTTTTGTGAGCTTTGTCAGTTCCTTAACCTTCCCACGGAACTTTTCCATGGATTTTCTGGAGGGATACATCCTTACCACACCCCTCTTTTTCATGTTGCTGTATCTCCTCTGGTAGTGTATTCCGAGGAAGTCAATGCCCTGGGCTATATCGGTTATCTTTGATTTGTCTACATTCAGCTCGAGACCAAGCAGGTCGAGTATCCTCCTTACAAGATCCATATGCTTCTCCGGGTTGTTTTTCGACAGTACGAGCACGTCATCAGCATAGCGTATCATCACAGCCTCGTTCGCATCAACCTTCTTTGACCAGAGGGTATCCATCTCATTCAGGTATATGTTTGCAAGCAGTGGTGATATCACACCGCCCTGAGGTGTGCCCTCTGATGGGTATGTTGTCTCACCATTATAGACTATACCTGCCCTGAGCCATTCCCTTATGAGTTTTATCACATAGGGATCGGCAATCCTCTTCATTAGAAAGTGGATCATCTTCTCATGATCGATATGGTCAAAGAAGCCTGTGATGTCAATTTCTACTATTCCTGTATAGCCGTAATTCAGATACTTGAAAATCTCATGTGATGCCTGTTTAGCCGATTTACCTCTCCGGTACGCATAGCTGAAATCCTTGAAGTCTGCTTCAAAAATAGGTTCTATTACTGATTTCACTGCCTGCTGGACAACCCGATCCTTTACCGTGGGTATGCCCAGCGGTCTCTTCTTTCCGTCCTGCTTCGGTATGTACACGCGCTTCACGTTCGGAATTCTGTATGTCATGTTCATGAGTTCATTCTGTATCTCTTCAAGAAAGCGTGGTACACCGTAACTTTCTATGTCCTCGATGCTCTTCCAGTCAATGCCTGGCGATCCATTGTTCGCGGATACGTGCTTCCAAGCATCCTGAAGTATGTCGGTCCTGCATATCTTATCGTGTAGGCTGTAGAATTTCCTGTCCTTTCCGTCTTTGGCTGCATGGTAGAGCCCGTCCTGAAGGAGTTCGAGCGTTTTCAATCTTCATACCTCCTTTCAGAGGAATAGAATACTCCTCTCCCTAGAGCGGGCGTGCACAGAGTGAGGTCCCTTTTCTCCTGAAGGGTTGTGCTGTCCCTTCCATCACAGATACTACGAACCTCTCCGACTTCTTGCAGTGCTTCGCCCATCTTTTCCCTTACGGTTATAGACTGGACTACCATTACTCAACCACCTCTCGGGGCATGTTCATGGACACTGCAAGATCTCCCGAGTTATCCAATGTGTCTTTCATCCCATGCAGCTGGCAGGACACCGGGAAGGCTGATACAGTATTGCAATTCTTCACTGTATCAGTGGCAGTCTTCTCCCTCCAGAGACAGGATCGACCCTTCCAATTGGGGCTCTCGGTGTTATATTCCATTCGCTTTCGCTGCTGCCTGGGAGTTTGCAAGTAGCATAACTTCACACGTATCGTCACCGAGACGCATGTATGCTCTGCTAATCAGGTGTATTGCAAATTCCTGCTATCAGACTTACACTGATTAGACATATTTATTCCTCGGCGTGCCTCTGGACTCCCCCTTATATACCTTTAACAGTATATTATCTCT
>NZ_JBLSDF010000065.1:0-3454 GCF_052315355.1 Cuniculiplasma thermophilum | reverse complement strand
GAATGGTGATGAGAATTTCAGGAAAGAATTTGTGGAAGAGAGGAAAAGAAAGGAGGAGAGAATATTGAAGAACAGGATTGAAAAGAGAAGGAGGTTGAAAGAAGATGTATCATTGGAAGAGAGAATATCTGTCCAAAATTAAGGGGCTCAGATCATGACCCATACCTGTTTCATTGTATACTCAATTCCAAACTGTTCCATTATGATATTCCTGACCTGTGCTGTGGTGTATTGTCCATTTTTAAGTTTCTCCTCCAGCAATTCCTTCTGTTCTTCAGACATCTTTGACGGGCCTTTTCTGGCATATCTTGGTATCAGGCCTTTTTATCCATCCTGATTCCATCTCCTCTGTCATGAATAACCCATCATCTTTGTTTTGCCGATTCTCTTTGCAGCAGATTCAACAGAATCGCCATCATACCTGTATCTTATGAAAAGAAGTCTCTTCAATATCTTTGTGCTTCTCTCAAGGCGTTTAATGAGTCTGTTCAGATCGTCCTCCGGCATCTTCCTCTCAATTCTGTACATCTCGGGTTTAACTATGAATGTATAATTGTTATAAGTATAAAATGTTAGTAATTAACTATAAAATCAGAGCCTGTAAACATCTGGATCTACCGTAAGGGAAAAGTGGTAAAAAATACTCAATGTTAAAATTAACCTAAAGAATGAAACCAGTGTAAGAGTGGTAAATTTATACCAGTAATCGGCTTGCTTCACCTGTCCATTTCAATACTTGGGCTAATGAGAGTTTTCTTAAGCAACAGTATATTGATTTATGCGATAGCCTTTATTATTCTTGGAATGCCCCATGGTCTGGGCATGCCTGTTGCGATGTTTTCAATTGGTCGATCATTTACTATGGATGAAAGAAACGTGGCGAACAGCTACTTCACATCGACCATGATGCTCATGATGGTAGTCATGCCTATCCTGGGAGTCAGTTTCCTGAATTTGGTGGGTTTCAAATTGCCTATGCTCTTTATAACACCTGGAGTCCTTTTGCTAATGATACTCACGCTGAAAGTCTTCATGTTACATAGAGAGCAGATGTGCCGATCTAAAACTGATGTGAAATAACCGATAGAGGTCTGGGGGGACGTTTTCCTAGAATGCCTATTGTGTAAACTTCGCATAAGGTGTGTATTATGAAGGTTCTCATCGGATCTAGTGCGGAAGCTCGAGAAAATAATATTCCCTTAAAGCATCGATCAAATCCATGTCGATCCGTCCGTCAAACTATATCTCAATAACTTGAATGCTAAGCTTCTTGCATTTATTATACAGTATTTTGTCAAATGTAACCAGAGGTATATTCCGCGAATATGCATCATAAGCTATTATCCAATCGTTGAAATCTCTGAAACTTAAGTTATTTTCAACCATGAACTTGGTTACCTTCCCCATGGTCCTTCCAGAAAGCCAGGATATGGTGAAATATTCACTATGCAATAATTCATCAATCTTCTTTCTAACATTATCATTATCTATTCCATATCTGGGAAGAACAAAACCAAGTTCAACAATTGAAAGCGAATTTATTATGGGATCATCGGAACTGTCGATAAGCTCACTTGCCCTGGTATGGTGAGGCGAATTCTCTATGGTATCATACACCAGAACATTTGTGTCTATAAACACTCTCATTTGTTGTTCTCCTCCCATCCAGCCCTTATTTCACTGTCTGCGTCAAGTGATGAAAGATTCTCACTGACCTTGAAAGTGATTCTGCTCTTCCGCTTTCCCTTATAGTTCATCCGGCCCCTGAGATGCTGATTGATGATTTTAGAAATATTCTTTGTGCTACCGTACTTTTCAATGGATTCCTTAACTATTTCTGCATATATATCTTCATCAAGGTTAATGGTGGTTTTGACCATGAATATTGATTTTTATACCATATAAACATTTTACGGTTAAATTTTATCTTTATATTGAGCCGTTATAGTTAATCAGAAATCATAGTATCCCCTTAAAACATTAATAAATTCCAGACCGATCCATTTTACGAACTTCGTTTGTGTCGAATTTGCTGCATATTTCTGGATTTTCTTCTATTGTTTGTCTTTGGATTCTAACCAGAGAATATGGTCATAGTACTCCCGTTCTCTCCTGATTAGACCATTTTCAAATTCAAATACATCCACTGACCTTCTAGAGTAATTCAAGCTCCGCAATCACGATGCCTCTTTATAAGTCTGAAACCATGTTCAAAACCGTGAATTTCGCTGATATGTTCTCATAAGCTCTGATAATTGTCTTGACATACTCTTCCCTTCCAACCAAAACTTTTCTCTTTGGTGGGCCATATGAAATTCACTCCACCTCTTGTGAGAGAAACGACCCTTATAGTTTCCAGTCCCGATTGTTCTCAGCATTGAAGAACTTGAGTTTCTCTTCAAGTTCATTTTTCGGTATCATCTTCACACTCTTGACAGAGCATCAATGCTTGCGTCAGAGCTCCTTAAGAAAGTCTCTGACATTTCTCACCTTTCCTTCCTCGATATCCAGATCGCTTTCACTGATTTGGATCATTACGTCTTTATCCAGAAGAGTTTCCATGGTGGCAATCGAACTCTGAATAAAGGTAACAGGAAAGCAATGAACTAACTTACGAATCATAAACACTCCTCCTATGACCTATTCTTAATACCAGAATTATCAGTTTTTCCTGGTCGATGTCCAAGATCACCCTGTAGTTTCCCACCCTAAGCCTGTATCCTTCATCACCAACGAGTTTCTTGACATACTTATCCGGCCTTATCCTTATCCGCTCAAGTGTTGATATTATTCTCTGTCTGATTTGTCCGTCAAGTTTTTTCAATTGCTTAAGAGCAAGATCAGAGAATATCACTTGGTATGTCAAAAGCCCAGTTCCTTCTTTACATCTTCCAATGTATGGTACTTGCCTTCTTTGATCTCCTGACGAGCCTGAGCAAGCTCTTTCTTTGTTTCTTCGTCTAGTTCGTGTGAGTCTTCTATAAGATCCCAGATTACCTCTTCATAGGTCTCTTTGCTATACAACTTACGTTTTGACAATTCCTTTTGTAACTTCTCACTTACCTGTATTGTCGTGGGCATTATACATCACTATATTATACTATAACACACCACAGTATTTATTACTTATGCATCAGGTTATGGCAGAAATTAAACGTTGTAAAAATATCATTAATTTAGATGGTTTCTTATTGAAAATACTGAGTGCCGAAAGGTTTATAATGTTGCCAATAACATTGGTATATGAGGTTTTCTAATTTCCTCTTGATTTGCCATAGGAATTCCACAGCCTGATGATTTTCTTAGAAAATTTGGATCTCTTTAACATTCTGGGGGTAACCTCAATCCTCCTGCCACCAGATATATGATCGTATCCCTGTACTCCTGTGCCTTGAACCCATATGAACGCTTGAATGCAGTACGGATCTTGTTGTTCAATCCTTCAACAACAGCT
>NZ_JBLSDF010000064.1:0-3472 GCF_052315355.1 Cuniculiplasma thermophilum | reverse complement strand
TTCTTTCAGGGTATTATGTCGAGACGAAGGGCAGTCAATCTGTAAAGCGGCCTCGCAGGCCAAGAGACAAGACGACTGCCTCTCCGACTCTCACGCTGACACCGTCATGTCAACGTGGCCAAAAGAACTTTTTTCATGACGTCTGAAAGACCGCATCTTTGACTCCCACCATGTCGCATATCCTTTTCTTTTCCAGGAGTTTGAGGATGCGCTATTTTGCAATGAGCGATATTGATGTGTAAACGCTCATCCAACTTTACCCATTTTTGATTATTTAATGAGGATTTTTAATAACCTCCTATTAAACACCGTAACATTTATTCACGAAACACGCATGTTAATAATGGTAGTTATAAACTGAAAGTGTATGATGAAGTAGTTTTAGGGGGTGGTTGGGCAGGATTGCTATATACTAACGAAGTATTAGATAGGCATAACTATAAAATGGCGATATTAGAAAGAAGTAATTACAAAGAAAAAGGCGGACTCTTAAAAAGTGAAATAGTAAATGGATTCACATTCGATATCGGAGGTCCACACATTTTATTTAGCAAAGATGAAAAAGTCCTTTCTAATATTTTAAAACTAATTGGTGATAATGTATCTAAAAGAGAAAGGAATAATTATGTGCTATTTAAAGGTAAATTTATTCCTTATCCTTTCGAAAATGGTATATTTAAGCTTAATCCAGAGATAAGAGTTCAATTTGCTAGGGGCATCATAGAACAAATGTTGTTCATGTCAAAAAATATTGAATGGAAACCAAAAAACTTGTTAGAATGGATAAACGGCTTCTTTGGAGAGTCTATGGCAAATGAATATCTAAAACCATATAATGAAAAAATTTGGAAAAGACCACTAGAATCCATTGCCGCAGACTGGGTATTTACTCCGGGAAGACTACCTTTTCCTGAACTTGAAAATGTTCTAAAATCTGTCGCCGGGATACCTAACGTGGGATATAAGGAGCAGTCTTTTTTTTATTATCCTAAAGAAGGAGGAATTCAGTCACTATATAACTCTTTATATGAACAGGTGACACAAAAAGGCGCAGAGTTTATAGGCGGAGAAAATATAATTAAAATTAGAAAAATTAACAATATTTATGAGATTAATGATAAAATTAATGCTAAAAAAATAGTTAGCACTATACCTTTACCAGAGTTGTTACTCTGCCTAAACGACTCTAAGGAAAATGCAAAATTAGCTGACAGTTTTGATTATAATAGTGTAGTTATTGTCGGGGTAGCTATATCATCTAAAACACCTAATCAAACAACCGTTTATGTACCTGATCCAAAGATTATTTTCCATAGGTACACATGGATGAGCTCGCTTATTTCTAGCAATGAAGATTCTAAATCTAATCTTATAGCTGAAGTAACACTCCCTAAACAAGAGGCTTTCGATATTAACAAAATTACTTCCAAAGTCATAAAAGATTTACTGGATTTACACGTGATAGAGAACGAGAAAAATATAATTTTTTCAAGAACTTGGTTTAATAAGTATGGGTATCCTATATATAACATAGGACACGAAGATGTTAGAAAAAAAGCAATGGAAATACTTAGGGAGCACGGTATAAAATCAGTTGGCAGATGGGGTTCATGGCAATATTGGAATACAGATATGGTTTACAAGGCTGTAATAAACCTTTTAGAAGAAGGAATTTCGAATGAATGAAAATGTTGATGTTTGTGTTTTCATAAGGGCATATAATTCTCAAAAATTTATTAAAGAGGCCATAAATTCTGTTTTCAATCAAAATTTTAATGGAAATATTTTCTTAAAAATACTTTATGATGAAGGCTCTACAGATGATACATACAGCGTAATCACTGACATATCTGTAAAACTTCAAAAGGGCGGATTTGATATTGAAGTGATTAAACATCCACATGCTTCTCCATTCAGAGCGCTACTAAATTATGGGTTCAAAAACTTTGTTGAATCATATGATTATTTCTCTATTCTAGATTATGATTGTTTTTGGGACGTTAACTATATTGCAATGGCATCTCATACAATTGGAAAGAATGATTTTTTATATTCTAATCCAATTATTATAGATGAATTATCTAGAAAGATTGGAGTTATGGGTCATATACCGTCGATATTGGATAAAAGATTTCTGCTAAGATACATAATTCTCTTTCGTAATTTTATAGACGCAAATGGAATTTTTATGAGTAAATCATGTGCTAAATTGGTGATAAGTAAATTAGACTTATTATCTTCTAAAACGTTTGACTGGATTTTCGAAGACTGGATCATAGGCGCAATAGGATTATATTTTTGCACCGTTAAAAAAATGGATCAAAACCTCGTGTATTACCGATTGCACAGTTTGAATACCACAGCGGGAAATAGAATTGCATCTCAAAATATGACAAACTCCAATAGGGATATACTGAGTACAGTTAGCTTAAAAGTAGTTCTTACGGAAAAAATGAATCTTCCTGAGCAAATAGCCTATCTATTTACCGCTTTATCTGTTGTCATTAGAAAAATATATTTACGCATTTAAGAATTATTTTTCTAACGCAGTCTCATTTATTTCTTATTCCTCTAATTTCCTAAACACTGGAAAAACTTAAGCTACAAGTCCCTCCTATTTGAAGGATACTTATTCACAAATCCTATTAGGGATTTTTTCAAAGAAGGCATCCTTTAAAATCACTAAAATCCTCAGGAATTTTATTAAGAATCTGACTACATATTTCTTCGCAACTATTATGATATAATCATTCGAAATCTCTTTAACATTTTTGGGGCAAACTCAATCCTCCTGCCACCGGATATATGATCGTATCCCTGTATTCATGTGCCTTGAACCCATATGAACGCTTGAATGCAGTACGGATCTTGTTGTTCAATCCTTCCACAACAGCTGAATTTGTTCCGGATTTCATTGCCTCAAATCTCAGAGAGTCTTATGCAATGGACGCATTCACCTTCCATAATCTTTGAAGGGCAATCTTGAAATGATATGCATGTGATGTCTGGAGATCAATGGATTTGAGAGAAATGATGGAATCCCTTTCCTTTTCTGAAAGATCAGAATAATTCTTGTGCCAGTGGTACCTTTTGTTTTTCAGGATATCATTATCTCTTGCCTACTTATTGCACTTGATATATATGATGGATACATCTCCATAGTGATATGATCGATTCTTGATTTACCCGTGAAAGGGTGCTTTATCATGAATCTTTCAAACACATCTGATTCCTTTCCTGTCTCATTCACATAGCGTTTGAGGATTCTCCATACAGACCTGAATCCCCGTGGTTTTACCACCACGATATCTTATCAAGAGCCTCAAGGATTTCCTTCTGCTTCCTTGTCCTCTCAAGTTCCACAAGATTTCCGCTCTGGTCTTCTATCACATGCAGTTTCTCAAGTTCCAGGAGCATCCTCTCTAAAGAATACTTTTTCATGAGACCTGATGAGATCATTCCCCTCATGAGT
>NZ_JBLSDF010000063.1:0-3914 GCF_052315355.1 Cuniculiplasma thermophilum | reverse complement strand
GAGAAACAAGGAGGTAAGGAAGGTGGTGACATCCCATGACGAACGTGGTATCAATGCCATGAAAATCCTGGGAATAGAAAATATGAATTAGCACCCTAAACTTGAATTACATTACAAACTGGAATAGAGCCACTGGGAAGTCCCAATAAAAATAAACCATGTAAAGTCACGTTGAATAGATTTTAATATATTATTATTATGAAGTCTTAATGGTTGGAGTTTCAATAATAGTCCCAGTAAAGGGCAATGCTAACCTAAAAACATTGTTAAATTCGATTAAATATTGTAAATACGAAGTAATAATTGTTGGTGATACTTCTAGTAATATTGATTTAAACAATCCGTACATTAATTTTATTGAAACAAAGGAAAAAAGATCAGAGGCAAGGAATATAGGCGCAAAACATGCAAAATTTGACATTTTATTTTTCTTGGATAGCGATATGGAATTATCCGATAATTTTATGGATGCGGCTTTGATTAAAATATCAGAATATGATGCCTTAATATTCCCAGAAATCTCATTAGGAAAAACGATAATAGCAATGGGAAGAAGATTCGAAAGGATAGGCTTATACAAATCACTTTATTTTGAGGCGCCTAGAATGATAAAGAAGTCCGTTTTTAATAATATCAATGGCTATAATAAACACCTAAATGCCTTTGAAGATCTTGATTTAACTAGAAAATTGTTAAATAATAATTTTAAGATAGGGTGGTCAGGTAATATCATTTTACACCATGAGGAGAACGTAAATTTTATAGACTATATTAAAAAAAGGATATATTACACAAAAATTAATAAAGGTATTTTTTTAGATGAAGATAATGATTTTTTTTATAATATGACGGAATTTAAATACAGATACAATTCATTTTTAAATTCTATTAGGTACTATAAGATAAAATCAATTTATTACCTGCCATTCTATCTTATGGTAACATTAATAAATGGTTTTACTTTCATGGCATTTAAATGAAGATTCTTATTGTGATCGATGTTTTAAATGGACATAATGGTACATTTAAGATAATGAGAAATATCGCCTACGGTTTCGCAGATATTAATGATGTTAAAATCATATTTTTTGGCAAATCCAAAGACTATAAAAATGTTTTACCACTTTTGGAGGGTTTTAATTATACAATGTTATCAAATAAATTTTTATACAAATTTGAAAGTATAATTAAAAATATTATTATAAAAAATCATGAAAATATAAAGCTGGATGATGTGCCTCTATTTTCAATACAATTTTCATTGTTTAAATATTTAAGAAAGATAGATTTTGAACCAGATTTTATAATTTTCTCAAATTATTTTTCATCCTTGTCATTATTAATTAATAATAAAATTAATAGTATAGTTCTTTTACATGAAGCACCTCTATTCAATGATTTTAATTTTTTAATTAGAAAATTTATATATATATATCTAAGTATTATCAGCAAAAAAACCAAGTTTCTCTCCATTAGTCAGGACATATCTAAAAAAACTATGGATAATTTTAAATTTAAGGTAATTACAAGACCACCTATAGGATTTATTGACTATAATGTTAAAGATAAAGAGAGATTTATACTTTTAGATACTAGATGGACCGAGGATCGTGATCCTTTATTTGTGGTTAATATCGCAAAAAATATGAGAAATATTAAAATAATAATGCATGGAATTTTTACTAATGATAATATAAAAGAGCAATTAATAAAAAAAATTACTTTCGAAAATTATAATGTACAACTTATATCAAATGATTCAGATGATGAACTCCAAAATTTGTATCAAAAGGCGCTAGTAGTAATTAGATGGGCTGGATTCAACGAAAGGGGTAATCCTCTTTCAATTTTCAATGCGATATCATATAACTGTATACCCGTAGTTGATAAGGCTCTAGGCCTTGCGCCATTCATCTCTGAAAATATATCCCCTGATCTAGTTGTTAATAAGGATAAAAATGAAATTGCAATTGTTGTAAAAAAAATATTCGAGGATCGGAGTTATTATGATAATTTGCTGTGCAAAGTTATAGAATGCAAAGAGAGATTTTCTTGGAAGAAATATTCAGAGCAACTAATTAATGAAATTATTGATTCTAGATAATTTAATATACTTATTGTTATAAAAAATATAATGAAGTTTTCCAAAAACCCAACCGAAATCCTTTTTCATGACCTCATGATCAAGATACATGAATTTTTACCACACTGGCTTATTGGAACTCTACAAGGAGATCGAGGCAATGGGCGACCCTTTCACTGGAATATCGGATCGAATTGACTTTGAGAGGATCAGACCGATAATGTCTGATCTATTCATGAATGACACAGAGAAGGGTGGAAGACCCAATTATGATCCAATTCTGATTATGAAGATCCTCTTACTGCAGCAATGGTATAACCTCTCAGATCCTTAGGTGGAGATGGAAATAAGAGACCGCATATCATTCATGAATTTCCTTGGGCATCAAGAAAAGTTACCTGATCGGAACACCATATGGTATTTCCGTGAAAGATTATGAAAGACAGGAAAGGATCGTCTCGTTTTCAATGAAATAAGAGACCAGATCTTGGCCAGGCACATAAGAATAAACCTAGAACAATGCAGGATGCTTCCTTCATCGAGGCGGACAGGGGAGAATATGGCAAGCCAAGGGGTGAGGATGCAAATACACTGAGATCAAAAGATGGCACATCAGCAACAAAGAATCATGAAAAGCATTTCGGATACAAGACACATACACTTGTCAACGAGATAAAGATCATTGAGAAATTGTCAGTGACACCGGCAAATATTCATGATTCTCAGATCGATCTCAGCATTCCTGGAATAATATGTTACCGTGATAAGGGATATTTCGGATCTGAATGCAAAGGAATCAACGGTACAATGGATCGTGCAGTGAGAGGGCATTCACTGCCTGTTAAAAGTATAAGAAGGAATCTCCCCATATCCAGAATACAATCCATGGTGGAACATCCTTATGCATTCTTCAAAAGAATGTTCCACTTCTTCCATGTAATGGTTACAACATTGCAGAGAGTAAGTGTGAAGACATACTTCACCAACATATGCTACAACCTTGTAAGGGTTAGATTTATTGACAGGATAGCGTAAGCTATGGCAATTATGAGAAAATTGGAGGAAAAACATGGCGAAATACGCCATATCTCAGACAATATCCTGGTTTAGGGAATGATTTTTCAGAAATGGAGAAAGATATCTGATCGAAGTGAAGGTTTTAGGAAAACCTCTAATTAATAATTATATACAATACTTTTATTAAATGCACAAAAAAGTTATTAACAAGATTAAAAATATGGGTCTCTTCAACTCTTTGAGAGTAAATTATTAACCCTTATTCGTTTACATTTTGTGAAATCTGAGGAACTTTTCAGAAAACTTCTGGGTTTAGAGGACTCATGGATCATTAAGGAAATAAAGTTTAAACAGCATGGAAAGAGGGTTGATATCTTCATAAATTTTCAAAGCTGTCAAAATTCCCATGTCCTGTGTGTGGTATATACTAGGATTTTCATGAAACAGAAGAACGTACATGGAGACTTCTTAACATATTTCAGTATCTCATATATGTCCATGAAAGAGAACCGAGAATAAAATTCAGTGATAATCAAAAAGAAAAAAGTCAATATTCGATGGCAAAGAAAGGGATCAAAATTCTCATTGCACTTTGAAACAATAGTTGTGTAGATGAGCATTGATATGCCTGTATCTGCTGTTTCCAGGATCGTGGGAATCAGTGAGGATTCTATATCCTGACTTTCCGAATCTTTACCACCATTAATTTCTGATTTGCGGCTTTATTACTGGTTCATGAACAGGGAGAAAGCTTATTAATAATGGTGGTATTTCCCACCATTACATCAAAGAATCAGGTAATTGAAAAAACTGT
>NZ_JBLSDF010000062.1:0-4551 GCF_052315355.1 Cuniculiplasma thermophilum | reverse complement strand
TGAATGCATCCCAGTCAATGGCATTCTTAATGAATACCAATGGATCATTTATCTTCATTGAGTTGTATTTCTCCTTCAACGCATGATCAAGAAGGTCACTCATACTGCAACATGCGTGTTTCATGAATAAATGTTACGGTGTTTAATGAGGGGGTTATTAGAAATCATCATATATCTTTCCTTTTTGGGTTTTGAAGTGTGTACCTCTCACGAATCTTTGAGTATTATAAATTTAAGGTAAAAAAATAGCATAGCCAAATATCTTATCGACTGGAAACAGTAATATGCTCTAGAATATGCATATAATTGGAATAAGTCACATTCGTTCTCGTTATCAAAACCTACGAGTGCTTAACATATTTTCAGCTTTTATACTGTGTTATATTAATCTTTTTAATTGAACCATTTTTCCTAAGATCAGACAGATACACTTTTTACTTTTCCTTAATTCAGAGGATACTTAAATGTGTTCCTTATTTAGAATCCTATAATTTTTATGATCTTTTTTCTGAATTTCATTTGGATTTAACCACTTCACTTTTGATTTACCAGATTATTTCGGGTGTGTGTAAATTGAGAAAAATATACATTTCTTATATTCTGTATCCGCTCATTAATTTTTAAGTATATGCACCGCATAAATGGATATAGAAATCATATCTTATCAAGATCATTCTTCCAGTGTACGTGCTGCCATATTTATGACCTCGTTAATCTTTGGCTCAACAATCTTTTCCATTGTAGTGATTGGATCGGGGAGCTTTCCTTTTAGGTTATGCTTCTTATAGAACACTGCATATGTCATGGATGGAAATGGATACTCATTTACCATTCTGAAAAACTGGTTAAGTTGTTTCTGTGCCTTTATTGCCCTAGCTATATCTCCTTTTACATAGCTTAGATATACTTCAAGGGCCATTGGATTGATGTTTGTTGTTCCACAAACTCCACCGGTTGCCCCCATAATAAGAGATTGCAACAGAAGATCATCCTGACCCTGATATAATTTTACTTTTCCCGAGAAGTTAGAAGCAACCTCGTTAAAATATCTAATATCACCGGAGCTTTCCTTAATGGCTTCTACCTTACCGGTTGAATCCATGATGTTTGTGTATGTTTCAATATCCATTCTTGAATTGGTAAGCTGTGGTATGCTATATATGTATATTTTGCCATTAAATGAGTTACTAACCGCTTCGTAATGCCTTATCATCCAAGACTGCTCAGCTTTATTGTAATAGGTAGGCTGAAGTACAATCCTGGTAAAACCCAGATCCTCAGAAAACTTAGCCATCTCCACGGCCTCCTCAGTATTCTGAGAACCAACACCAACCATTATTTCAAAATCCATAGCCTCTTCTTGCATCATCTTTAGAAAGTTCTTTTTGGTTTCCAGCGTCATTAAATTGAAAAGTCCATTGCTTCCAAGTGGAAACAACTTAGTAACACCAAAAGATCTCATGTCATCCAAAAAAATTTTCAAATATTCCCTAGACGGCTTCTTTTCGCCATCAAAAGGTGTTATCATGGGACAAATTATATCGGCCTGTTCTTTCTTCATAATCTCTATATTACATCCAGCTTAAATAATCTTGATCCCATTGTTTTATTGTGGAAAATTAATTGTTTTCTCTTAGCATTTCTATTATCAAATCGTTTCCTTCTACCTTAAAATTGAGTATTCTGAGTTTGTTCTGATTGGCCAGAGATTCAAATATATTCATTTCGTATGGAAACTTATCTCTGCTTAGAAATATTCTAATTTCCTGCCCTGGATCTAACTCCATTTTTGTTGCCTTAAATGTACTTTTTAAATACATTAATGGATCTCCGCCACAGCTGATATAACGATAATCCTCCTCAATCATAGCATGGAATTACCATTATGAAAATTACACTTTCTATCAAAAGTCAAGAGAATGAAAAAAAGGGAAAATATTTGTGATTAATGATTATTATTTAAACTTGGTAAAATATACAAAAACAACTGAAATTATAAGAATGGCAATTACTGCAATTACTATAATTTCATAAGTTTGACTCTGATTATTTACTGAGTTTTGTTTTGAGAATGTTAAATCAATGCTTTTAGCATGGCCATCTACGTTTACAGTTCCCGAGGACGGAGTAATCTGATATCCCGATATTTTACCAATTGTGTATGAGTAAGATCCATTAGACTCTTGGAAAATTATGTTACTCCCAGTTGATGTTTCCTTTGTTCCATTAAGGATCACGAACCACGTTGTTCCTGCAGGCAATCCAGATTCTGTGAATGTGATATTATACTTCCCACTGATAGACGACACCGTACTATTAAAACCGCTTTGGTATCCTGACATGACTGAAATTCTTCCTGAAACAAAATGAGATTCGTAAAGATAACCACTTACATTGTCATAAGTAAGAATACTCGTAACTGGTTCTCCATAGGTGTAAACATTTGAACAATAGCTGTTATTTGTAAGATTTATTGATGAAACATACCCTATATCCTGAGAAGAACTACCATAACCAAGACTTGCAGCATATAGAACATTATTTTCCTCGTCATAAGCCATCGAATAATAATAAACCTGGAAAAGAGCATTCTTTGATGTGGTTCCATTAACTGGCAACACTAAAAATTTCTGATCGATACTGAAAATACCGGTATCATTTGAAATGTAAACCAAGTGATTTTCAGGATCATAAAGCAAATCGTTTATGCCTCCAAAGGGAATATTCTTGACCACTTCTCCGCTACCTATGACCGTTAGGTTATATGTTTCCGAATTGCTTTCATTTTCAACATATATGTAATTGTTAAAAGAATCGAAAACTATTGATCCCGGAGAACCCCCAATTGTAATGTTTTCTATATTTAAGTTCAACGTCGATAGGTTTATAATTTTCTCATAGAGAGGATCGGATATGTAGACATTGTTAGGACCACCTAGAGTCATGTGAACGTCAGTGGACGATGATACACCCAGATCCTTTACAGTCTGCAGGTCTTTGTTATTTATAATACCGAAATATTCTGACCCGTTGAATTCTCCAAGCACGTAAACTCTCCCATTGTAGGTGTTTACTGTGACGACCTGTGGGCAAAAGGTCAGATTGATATTACCTGTAATAAGACTCGTACTTCCGTTTATTACCCAGATGTTTTTGCTGAAAAGATTAGAGACATAAACGTATCCGTTATAGGGATTAAATGCTGTTGAATCCGGTTGAGCCCCCACGAATATCTCGCCGTAATTAGCCATATTGTAATCGATACTTATATTCATACTATCTTCGTTTATTGTATATGTTTTATCTCCTATGCTACATATGGAAACCGGTCCCACGCCTACTGTAAATTTACCCAAAGTGTTCATGTTATTGGATACATACACATGGTTTTCTCCCATGGAATAGACATAGCCATTATTAGGATTGAAATATACATACGTATCTGGTGTGGACACCGAACCTGAAATGTTACCAATTAGTTTGTTGGTGGAAGTATCTAGAACAGTCAAATTTGCTCCGTTGGAAATGTATATGTTACCGCTGCTGGTATCTAGTGCCATGGAATAAAAGAAGAGAGTATCATCTGATGTTATATTATACAGTTTCATAGTCGTTAAATTCAAAACTGTTATATTATCAGAGTTTGAAACGTAAACTCTGTTATTTAAATAATCGAACATCAGATAGGGCTGACCAAAACCTGCATTGGACATTGTTATATTCTTAAGGTAACTGGTTTCACTCGTTATGGGATTGACATCGATGAGACATAATTGATTTTCATAACTGCTTTTCAGTAAGACAATAATTTGATTTGTAAGATTGTCATAGGAAATACTTACTGGCTGGTTACCAGGTAGTGCATATGAGCTGCTCAGGATGTTGGAAGGAGAAATGGAACGCAAACCCGCACTGTCTATGAAATACATGCTCTTTTCTTCGGATGCATAAACCATTTGCACAATAGTGTTTCCTGATCCAACTGATAGGGTTTTGGTAACCTGCTTCTGAGATACGTTTATTATGGCGATATTATCATTGCCATAAGCATAAAGGTATCCATTGTTTGGGTTGTAGGATATGCTGTTTGAACCAAATAGGTCTGGGAATGTAAGATTTCCATTAAATAGCGTATTATTGTCAAGTGCCAAAGTCTTATCCACCTTAAAGACATCTTTTGGGTTCACAGCGAGAGAATTAGAATTTAAATGCTTTTCATCAATATGATTAGATTCGTTCCACAAAAATACAACTGATGAACTTAAAAGCAATGTTGCAATAAGCACTGCCAAAATAACCTTAATTTTAATCATTAGTATCTGGGTGGCATACACAGCAAATTTTTAAATCTTTCTATATATGTATGATTTAAGGATTATAATATAATTTAGTAATGAAGTTCTTACATAGCGTCCCAAATGTTGTGTATTTATAAAGGATACCTCCTTTGGAACATTTCCTTAATCTCATCAATGCATTTATAATATCCCCTCAATGATCTCATAGACCATTTATCATTTATCTCTGCTGCTCTCAGATAAATGATCTTCA
>NZ_JBLSDF010000061.1:0-5056 GCF_052315355.1 Cuniculiplasma thermophilum | reverse complement strand
TGATCCCCTTGGAAAATCCATGAAGATATCAACCCTCTTTCCCTGGTGGTCGAACTTTATTTCCTTAATGATCCATGGATCCTCTAAACCTAGAAGCTTCCTGAAAAGTTCCTCTGATTTCACAAAATGTAAATGAATGAGCGTTTATAACTTACCCCCAAAGAGTTGAAGAGATCCGAAAATTTGATAATTTCTTCCTTTGACTTCCGGTATTATCCTCTTTTTTCTCTACTTTCGATGAAATTTCTTAAATAATTGATAGCTTACCCTATCCATTGATGATCTTCAATGCATGTACATTATATGCAAAACATGCAAACATGAACTTCACCCTCACTCTTCTCAATGTTGTAACCATGACCTGTGAAAAATGAAACATCCTCTTAATGATTGCATATGGATATTCCACAAGCGATCTCTTTCAGAATGGCAGCGATGGCAGAGATCTTTCAGGCCATAGCCATAATCTTGGCATTTTTTTGCCTCTTTATGCTTTCAGGAAAACTGATTAAAGGAGAGAAATTTTTTCCCTGAATTTTTCTTCGAGGAATACTTATAGAAGCACTAAACAACTGGAACTTATAGATATAGGTCACAGGCAATATCGCCCCTTATATTGCCCCATAATTATCCAACAAATGAAGGTCTGTGAGTATTGAAAAATCATGAAAATAGTATTCACTTAAAACTTTAATCAAATTCCAACCGGTCCATTATAACAGTAATCAATATTCCTGAGTTGAATAACCCATAAAGAACTGAAATAATCCTTATTTAAAGTGAAACTCTAGGGGTTACCATGGAAGTAAAAACTTTATATGCCACACACACATATGTGTGTGTGAAGTAGATGGGAAGTAAAAACATATCTATCTCTGATGAAGCGTATCTAAGACTATCCCAACTAAAGTCTAGAAATGAGAGTTTCACAGATGTTATATATAGGCTTACGAATAGGACAAATATACTTGATTTAAGAGGTATTTTAAAAGAGGAGAGTGGAAAATCTTTAGAGAAAAATATTATAGAATCAAGGAGACTAAGTATGAAACGAATAGATAGACTCACAAAGGAGTTAAGTGAACTGTGATAGCTGATACTACATTCATTATTGACATAATGAAGTCTAACAAAGAGGCAATCGAAAAGGCAGAGGAAATTGAAAAGTCAGGAGGTAATATTGCGGTTACCTCTATTTCAATTTTCGAATTGTTTGTTGGAATTGGCCTTAGCATAAAGCAGGATCAAGAAAGATATAAGATTGCTCAAGTACTTAACGGTCTGTCAATAATAAGCTTTGATGAGGATTCTGCAAGAGAAGCTGGAAGGATTTTTGCACAAAAAAGAAGAAATGGATCAACAATCGATCCAGAAGACTCCATGATTGCAGGTATCTGTGCAAAAAAGAATGAGATTCTAATTACACGAAACTTAAAGCATTTCAGTGATATAGAAAATGTGAAAATTGAAAGTTATTAAAAACAAAATAGTAGATTTGGTATCCATTGATTATAGAGGAAGCATGGAAACATAGAGAAAAACCTGAAGTGATGCTAGGGAAATTCCAGGAAGTTTTTGAGGAATATCGCGAGGATTCTGTCTACTTGTTCGAATATGCAAATGCTTTGGATTTCTTGGGGAAGGAGACTGAGGCAATTCCCCTATACCAAATGGCTATTGGATTGGGACTTTCAGTAAAAATGAAAACTCAAGCTGAAATTCAATTGGGAAGTTCACTAAGCGTTATTGGAGAAAGTGAAAGTGCCATTGCGATACTGAGAAGAGTATATAAAGAAACGGGTGATCCTGCAGCCCTGGCATTCCTGTGTATTGCTTTGTTTAGGTCTGGAGAACTTGAGAGGTTCATCAAGGAAGCTCTTAGTTATATCATTTCAGGTAATCAAGGCCTATTGCCTGAATACAAAAGAGCGCTTTCACAATACCTTGATGAAATAGATTGATTTCTGAATATAATAGGATCATCCAAAACCGGAGAAACCTGGACTAAATCTTTTGTCGTTTTATAAGCAACCCGTTTTAACCTGAGGTTTGATCTGAGACAAGTACAAGTTTTTCTCTAGTATTCGCTTGAAACATTAACCAATCCAGACCAATCTATTAGGCATAAATCATCAATACACATTCTTTCTGTGACCGATCTTAACTACGAGAATTATTAACTCATTGTTTTTGATCTGATAAATCGCCCTATAGTCCCCAATCCTCAAGCTCCACAGACCCGTCAAAATTGAGGTCAACGGCTTCCCTTTCTCAGGTTCATCTTCCAGCTTTCGAAGCGACTTGATAATCCTGTTTCTGACCTCTTTGTCACATTTCCTGAGAAACTGCTCTGATTCCGCTGAGAGGACGATATCAAAAGACAATATCAGTCAAGCTCCCTACTGATCTGATCGAGAGTCTTTGTCCTTCCTGCCTTTATATCTTCGAGCCCCCGAGCAATTCCCCTCATCATTTCCGGATCAGAAAGAATCTCGAGAGTCTCAATCAGTGACTCCCTACTTGCTGCTTCAGGGGAGTAAGAGTCTATTAATCTGGAAATCAAATCGTTGTAAGATTCTCTTGGATGTATTTTCAGGTGGTTAAGTCTTTCTTTAAGTTCATTGTCAATCTGAACTGTTGTTACCATAGGTAGCAATAGGTAGCTATGGTTCTTAAACTTTATGCAGAATACAAGATTTGAAATCTAGATTGGAATACTTTACCTTCATTAGCTATTTTCCAAAAATGTATTCTTGCAGTAGGGACACCTGAGTTTGCTCTCGCTTCTCATATGGATTGCGCTCACACCACGTATCTTTATCCCGTCATTTTTATTGCGTAATATAGGTTTCCGTCAATGGCTGGATCGAACTTTACTTCGAAGTATTCACCACACTTAGGACAAGTTACGTTAAGGACCTTGGTTTCCATGATGTTGTTAAGAATTCCATTTATGATCTCCCTAGTAATTATGTGCGCAAAAGATCTAAGTGTCTTCCCTGCAAATTCTAGAAATTCAGTATTCCCTTAAGATATTAATGGAATCTCTACCGGTTCATTTTAACTTTATTTGAACAGCTTGAGACCGTTCTCAATAAAAATCTCAAAATGCTTATCCAAAGTGTAAAGTGAGCAACCGTTGTTTATTGATATGGATGCGATTATCGCGTCTATTCTTGGAACAGACTTTCCTTTTCTTTCTGCGCTTACTTCCAAGAAGGCAGACAGTTCACTATCCTTTTTGGTGTATTCCAGTGTTTCCATCTGTAAGATTAAAGTAGATCCTTTTGAATATTTTTCTATACCGTAAAGCAGCTCGTGCATGTTGACTGAACTCGTGCAATATTCTTTTCCGCTTTCCATAATTTTAAGCATGAACTCTTGGCCTCTGCTTGACTTCTTATCCATGATTTCTATGATAATGTCTGTATCCAGAAGTATCATTCTCTCTTCTCCTGCCTTTTATCTCTCATTTCAGCAAGAAACCCATCCTTGTTTTCAAAATCCACGCTTCCACGGAGAGTCAAGAGGAATTCCCTCTTGCTCTGTGATTTAACAAGTCTGTCCAGAAGTTCACTGAAACTTTCATTCTCTTTCTTAAAAGATACCAGTTCGTCATAAACTGCATTTTTAATGGTTATAGTTTTTGACATAACATATGTTTATGTTTAAGTGTAATTTATACTTTTAGACACATAATCTTAGGATTGCATTAATATCTTAGAGTCTAAGAATTCCTTTAATATTTTAAGAACGCAACTACCCATCTATTTCTAAGTTGGCTAAACTTCACTGGAATCCGATGATACCTTGTGAGCGCAAGATTCGTTAAAGGGATAGCGTAACCTGTCCATACTGAGAAAAAATGATATTTAAAATACTGAAAAAAAACAAAAATTTATAGGGAATTTTAGGCAGTCATATCATTGATCAACAGTAAATGAAGCGAAAAAATGAAAAATGGAGAGTTTCGTGAAATCCCTTATGATTATCACCGGAATTTGCAACTAAAAGCTAATTTTCCCATACTAAATACTTATTTAAAATTTATAATTTTACCAATTATATTAATTTCTCATGTTAGAACACACGGATATAGAAAGCAAAGGGCAATTTTAACGGATAGAGGGAATAACAATTTGTATAAGCAAAGATTCATAGTCTTTTCCCAATTTTATTTCTATTGTATTTAAAAGAAAATTTAAAAACCAAAGAATAAATAGTCGTAATTAATAATTATTATTAACAAATAGTGGTTATTATAAATGAGGATAAACAAAAGACTATTGAAGACTGGTGGCCAAACAGGTTAAGCTTGAGAATCCTTAGACAGAACTCGTCTAAGTCAAATCCAATGGATTTGAGTTTTGATTACAAAAGAGAATTTTTATCGCTCGACCTGAGGGAGATTAAAAAGGATATTATCACTGTCATGACAAAATCCCAGGATTGGTGGCCAGCAGATTTTGGAAACTATGGTCCCCTATTCATAAGAATGGCCTGGCATGCTGCTGGGACTTACAGGGTTACTGATGGAAGAGGTGGAGCAGGACATGCGCAGCAGAGGTTCCCACCTGTCAATAGCTGGCCTGATAATATACTGCTGGATCGCGCAAGAAGACTCTTATGGCCTGTGAAGCAGAAGTATGGGAGAAAATTATCATGGGGTGACCTCATGATCCTGGCTGGAAATACTGCTTTAGAGTATATGGGCTTTAAGACTTTTGGTTTTGGTGGCGGTCGTGAAGATGTTTATGAACCAGATGAATCAGTTTACTGGGGATCAGAGGTAAGCTGGTTATCTGATGAGAGACATACGGGTGAGGGAAATCTTATGGAACCTCTGGCAGCCGATCATATGGGTCTGATATATGTTAATCCTGAGGGACCAGGGGGAATCCCAGATCCAAAGGAGGCTGGAAAATACATAAGGCAATCATTCAGCAGGATGGCGATGAATGATGAGGAAACCGTTGCATTGATAGCTGGAGGTCATGCTTTCGGGAAGACACATGGTGCAGGACCCACATCCTATGTAGGTCCAGAACCTGAATCC
>NZ_JBLSDF010000060.1:0-5165 GCF_052315355.1 Cuniculiplasma thermophilum | reverse complement strand
ATTTCAGGAAAGAATTTGTGGAAGAGAGGAAAAGAAAGGAGGAGAGAATATTGAAGAACAGGATTGAAAAGAGAAGGAGGTTGAAAGAAGATGTATCATTGGAAGAGAGAATATCTGTCCAAAATTAGGGGGCTCAGATCAATGGGGATGTTTGAACTTCCTCCCCTGTATCATTGTGATACATATCATTCAATAATGGTGTGAATCAACTCCAGTCAATGGCATTCTTAATGAATATCAATGGATCATTTATCTTCATTGAGTTGTATTTCTCTTTTAAAGCATGATCAAGCAGGTCACTCATACTGTAACATGCGTGTTTCATGAATAAATGTTACGGTGTTTAATGAGGGGTTATTAGAAATCCTCATTAATTAAAATTTAAGATTCATTTAAATGGTTTTCCTTTAAGTTTTTATTTGAATTTTAAATTTTTTTATGTACATAATTAAAACTGGCAGTGTTTGAGTTGTTAACAATATTATAGATATAATATAAACAATTAATGACAATAGAAGAATTTTTGTTAATTCACTATTGCCTGTAAAATATAAATTCAGTGTAATATTATTCCCATTGTTATTTGGAAAAACAAGTATTTCAGTAGCATAACCATCATCTATTACTAAAATATTGCTAGTATTTTTATTATATTTTACAGACCACCCTCTTGCATAATTTTCAGTTAGTATTATGGGTATAGGCTTTGTATTGTTTTCTGGATGATTAATTTTTAAATTAACATTTTCACCACTTATTTTTTCATATGTTAAATTTGCCTTTAGATCAAGGTTACTTGTTGTTTGAATGAACGTGGATTTATTTATATTATGCACAAGTTCAATACTGTATATTGTTAAATTTTCATAGGAAGGCCATTTATTAATTGGTATATTCCTTAAACCTGTACCATTTTTAGCAACAGGAAGTATAGAAAATAATAATTTGTATATAGTCTTTCCAGTGACATCATTAAGATTTATCACCATTGTTGTGATATTAGTGTTTGAGCACCAGTCACCACCATATGCTGGATTTAATTTATTATCGCCGGAACCAAGGCTATTATATGATCCGAATAAATTATATATACTATTATTTTTACTTAGATCGTATATATACATATTATTACCTGTTGTATTTTTTGTTGTGATTGCACTAATAGTAAATGCTGCATTACTATTTGTCTTGAATTTTATTATAAGATCATTCAGTGATGGGTTTATATCAATCGGATATTCGTTAAATATTGAAGGTCCACCGTAACCAGTATAACTGAATGGCAATTTTCCCTCCATTTTTTCTGTTTTATTTCTTTCAGTTTCATTGACACTTATCAAAATACTTCCATTGTAAGAAGCATTTATGAAATTATTTGGTGACATGGCATAGCTTCTATTAATATCATCATAATATTCCTTAGTTATATTCTTAGTAGGGAATATTCCATTAACGGCTACGGAAGAGTTTACCGCTTCTTCTGGAATGTAAACCAATTTTGCGTTGAGTGTATTTTCGTATATATAGTTGCTTCCAAATTGCTTTATTAGGCTTATATTAGATGTGTGGTTTAAGGAATATAAAATGGATTGGTAATTTGGCGTATATGTATATGACCAATATGGTGTAGCTGTTATATTACCCTCTATGACTAGATATTTTATTCCCAAATCAGATAAAGATGATGCAAAATTAGGAACCTCCCAAGTTTCGCCATATTTTATATATTCACATAAATAGTCCTCCATGCTATTTGCTGGGGAATCAATAACGTAGTTGCTACCGATAAGATTGGGAAGTAAGTCAAACCCATCATAACCATGGGTCCAGTTTTCATCTATTACCCCTCCTCCAGGAAATAAATACACATAGTTATAATTATTTAATTTCTCACTTATATAATTTGCAGTTTGTACCTCATATTCAGGTATTTGTACCCTTGATTTTAATGGTGATACTGGAATGGCCTCTCCGAGATAAATATTGGCAGATGTTGATATAATAGGAAGAATCATGATTAAGATTATTAAAATAGCAATTACCCTAACTATAGTCTTTTTATATCTCCTTAACTTAATGATATTTACCTCTTTATAATAAATATGTATGGAAAAAAATATTCTGTATCCGGAAAATAATATTAATAATATATATAATAAATTGAAAGAAAATATGAGTGCCGTATATGGATTTCTGAATGCCAATAAAAGTTCACTATTTCTAAACAGTAAATCCAGGTATAGATATTTAAATGGCCCTTCAGAACCTATTAAAAGTAGAAATGTAATGAAATAAATAAATAACAAGTAAAAATAATTCCTATTACTTTTGGAATTTAAGGATATAATCCCTCCAAAAATAATTGGAAATATGGCATACGCTAGAATTTTGCCATATTTGAAAAAAATTGAAGACCCTAAGCTTGGATATGAGTATTGGGAAGTTGCATATGTGAATTCCATAATTTTTAAAATATTTATATTTCCAGCTAAATAAAAAATGCTTAGATTAAAATTAGTTCCTGATTTTGTATTAAATGGTATATAATATCCTTCCAATAGGGTCGGGTATATGTACCATATATTGCCAATTAGCATTATTAAAATAATTATTAAATAGCCGAATAGCAATCTCTTAAAGTTGGTTTTATTAAAGTTATTTATAAAAGGAAAAATTGGGGTTATCAAAAAAAGCCATAGAAATGAAATATTAAACGGTGTATTTACAGAAATAGAAAGACTTGAAAAAATTAAAATATAGAGAAGATACTTTTTAACAAATCTACCGTCAAAATAATTTTCATAGAATAATAATATATAATATAGCATAGCTGAACCAAATGAAAGTAAAAAGAATCCACCTGGTATAAAATTCCACCAGAATACAGTTTGTGATGCAAAACTGAATACAACCAATAGTGAAGCTAAGGCAGAAACGAATGTTTTTATAGCGTTATCATCAATAAAATTAAAAATATACGCATAAAACAATTTATAGAAATAGTATAATGCTATGAATTGAAAAACAGATATTATAAATATTTCCTGCATATATACTGGGAATCCTATTAATGATAATATGTAAATAAACAATGTTTCAGGAAAATTGAAAAAGTTAATAAATGAAATGTTTCCATAATTATAAAATGTGAAACCATTGAATAGATTATAAAAAACAAATGATGAATTGAATGGCCATTGTATGTTAAGAAAATCTATTTCATATTTTCCACCTATGTTTATTATTGTAATAAAAATGGATATAAAAAAAAATAAGATATATAATATATCATTTTTAGGTAATTTATTCATTTGATCTGCCCCATCTGATTTTTGAGCACTTTTCTTCATTATTCATTTATTCTTACCCCTATCTCTTTCTTCTCGAATCTTTCCTTGAATGTCAGATAATCTAGGAACTTCCTCCTGAACTCAATTTGAGGGAGATAATCAATGGATAAACCTGACCTACATTCATTGTAGTCCGTGAATGCTTTCCTAATGACATTTGAAGTATCATAGAAGTACACTAATTCATTGGGCAGTATGTATTCTGTCTTGATTGAATTGTGGACCGATTCAATATCCCTGTTATCTTCTAGAGTGTGTTTATGAATATATTCAAGTCTTATTCCAAGTAGTTTCATGACAATTTTGAACTCATGGGATATGTACTGAGGGCCATTGTCTGTTTTCAGTGTCAAACCCTCTAGAGCTGTTCCGTTGAATGCAATGAGAACAGCATTCTCCACGGATCTTATGGCATCCCTTGCCATGAAGGATCGGGAATAATTGTATCCCTGCCACTCCTTGGTTAAGCAGTCCTTGATGCACATGAGATAGGTCATTCCAATCTCTGTGGGAATGTATGTGGTATCAATCTCCCACATCTGATCCGGACCATGTAGTTGGAAGAGATTCCTTGACTTTGTTCTTGCCCTGTGCTGTGAATCAGGAAGGCTCAGATTGTTATCCTTGAGTACTTTCCTGACAGTCTTCAGATTCACCCTTGTTCCATGATTCTTTAATATTGCCCATACTCTCCTGTAACCGTATGTCGACCTTTCAGATGCGATCTCCCTGATCCTCTTTTTGATCGATGGATCAAGCCGGTCAACATGCCTCTCCTTGGGTTTGTAATAATATGTGGACATTGATATTCCAGATATTCGTGAGATCTCCCTGATAGGAATCTGATCTATCGAATCTTCAAGAACCATCATTTTGTGTTCCCGTGATCTTTTTTTAAAATCGTCTATGTCCAATGACTGGTTTCTAATGGTCTTCTTCAGGTCATTTATCTCCTCATTCCTTAAATCAGAATTTCTTCTCTGGGCCAGTACTGCTTTTCCTCCAAGTATGAACTGATCCCTCCACTTGATCAACTGAACAGTATATTTGCCATGCCAGCGACGCATCTCTCCCTGTGTCACACAATGAGTGAAGGACTCCGTTACTATCTGGAACTTCTCCTCTGCGGAATACTTTAATTTCATGAAGATACCCCCATAATCTGGAAAACTGATTCCCCCATGCTATTCATGTATTCATTCTTACTTATAATATTAACATCTTGGTGTTCCAGTTCTATGATGGCTTGGTCCACACTTATAATATGCTATATAATATCATTATATAATATTTATGCTAGAATTACACATACTGTACTTCTATGAAAAAAGTCTATCTGAAATGGAAGTACTATTCCGATTCTTAAAGAGCTTTATGGTGTCGATCACTTTCCTTGATACATTCGGCTGGAAGTATCTCATGCGAGTGGATTCTATTTTCTTCTTATCGGCCTCCCCATCTCATTGTAGAACGCGATACTCTTTGATAGCATCCTCCATATGTTTTCAGCAAGCATCATAATTATCGCAATAATAGTACGACTTTTTCCTAACCGCTGTACAAGTTTTAGATACTTTATTTTCATCCTTTTGGAATACTCAAATCTTGAGTAATCATAAAGGATACCTCCTTTGGAACATTTCCTTAATCTCATCAATGCATTTATAATATCCTCTCAATGATCTCATAGACCATTTGTCATTTATCTCTGCTGCCCTCAGATAAATGATCTTCATTGCACTCTCTTCAGAAGGCATTGAATCAATGATCTTGATCCTTCTTCTTATCTCCTTGTTCATGCGTTCTATGAGATTT
>NZ_JBLSDF010000059.1:0-5482 GCF_052315355.1 Cuniculiplasma thermophilum | reverse complement strand
TGTTATCATTCCATAGCTATCCGATCTCCCGTTGAAAACATCCACTACGTAAGGATTATCTGAAAGATTGTACGTTATATTCTTACTTCCGAAGTTTCCTCCAGTTGTGATCCACTCGGGATCAAAGGCAAGCAGGGTGAGGCTTGCGTTTGAAAGATTGTATGTGAATCCTGAATCAGGATATGTTGTATAGGTTGAATCGAAATGTGGGATATCTTTAAGGATGACTCTTATTTGAACGGGCAATCCTTCTGTTGCATGATGATCTGATATATCATAGTGATAAATTATGAAAAATGATGAAGCAATAACTATCGCGGCAGCAAGGATTGGGAATATGAACTTCTTTCTTTCCTTATTCATACCCTTTACAGGTGTCATAATCATATGTATATGGCATTGTATATATATATTATGGTTCTTCCGACTTTTATATGGTTAATTTCAACTAATGCTTTTATATATTCTTAAACGGACGAATGCCAGATCTATTCGACATTGCTGGAACTTAAATCATACTGGAAGATTGAGAGTGTTTCCCTCATTTTGTGAAGAAGACCGTTGATATATACATAACATATGTGAAGGGCTCATAACTTCTTTGTAGAATATGCAGGAAAGAATGAATGGTTTATGATCAATTAAAGGAGAGAGTGTGGAGGGCTCTTGACAGCATTGAATTCATGACATTTGTTAATGCATCTCCACCAAGGATATAATGCAATGAACATAGCATCGTAGAGGCGGTGATCCCATGGACAGAGAAGAGATCCACATTTACATTGAGATTCGAAACCCGGTCCATTAAAATGCTTCAGAATATTGACACACGCACAATTTCACTGACATAATGAAGTTATCACAGGCATGGAAAATCCTTGTGCTGACAGTGAATAGAAGAATAGAAAGGAAGAGCGGCAACCCATCCATCATTAACATTGACGAGAAATCATAAAAAAGGCCATAAATATATGACACTTGTCTATGACATGATGAACAATGGTGTGGAATACATTTCATACGACAGGAAGAAGAAATCACTGGATCAATATTACAACACTCTTTCAAAAGAACAGCTTTCCTCCATTTCTACGGTCTCAATGGACATATGGGATACATTCATTTCATCCACACTGGAACATGTTCCTGATGCAGGAGGGAAGATCGTCTTTGACAGATTCCATGTCATGAAGCATGTGAATATGGCAGTTGATTCCAACTGCAAGATAGAGATTTGCATGTTTCTGGAGAAAGGAATGGATGATATCAAGGGAATCGGATAAATATGGCTCCACTCATCATGGAATCTGACAGAGAAATACCGAGAAAGATATTAGGAACTGAATAGATCAGATATCCTGACGGGAAAGGCATGTTCCATGAAGGAAATATAGGTGAGTTGTGGAATGCAGCATCCATGGATGATGAAACTAAAACTGGAAAAAATAATGAACTATCTTAGTCACAGGATCACAAATGCAATGTCAGAAGGGATCAATTCAAAGATAGCCCGAATATAAAAGATTGGGTATGGATTCAGAAATAATGAACATCTTAGGACTTCCATATATTTCAGGTGAGGTAATATAACAGCTTTATACATGAAACAACATAAAAGCTCGATGACTCATTTTTTTATATAATTATGGTATATAGTTAACTTTATAACTATTGATAAAATAAGGACACATGCCAATAAGTAGCAGACGTAAGGTGGATAAGATTGTTGCAAAGAGAAGAGAAAGCAACAACTTGAGAAATATTCCTGACGTTCTTGTTCCATTGTGGCAGGTTAAAATTAGAGAAAGATTTGGAATCAATATAGATAGAGAGATTGCTCGCTATATAGTGATGGCTGCCCACGAAGAAGGGACTTGGAAAAAGCAGAGGGCTATGCAAAAGATCGAGGCTATCCTAATAGAGCGTGGAGTCAGTAAGGAAGATTCCATTAGAATATCCAGAAATGTGATTAATATAGTTGTGGGTGGAGGAAACAACTCGGATTGAAATTTGATAGAAAGCACCTTGAAATCCAACTTTCCGGCCTGCTTCCCTTTAATTCCCCCAAGAATTATCTTGAGCAATATTCTACTGAACCTGGGATTGCAGCCAGTTTATTGTGGGACGCCTATTTAGATGGGAATATTTACGAAAAGAGAGTTATTGATGCCGGTGCAGGAAACGGGATTCTTTCCTATGCATCTTTATATTTAGGATGCAAATTTTTGAAAGCCATTGAAATTGATCCTGATCAGAGATATGTGCTCGAAAAGAATCTGAATAAGTTCCAAAATAAGGAAATAGTGATAGGCGATATATCCCAGATTAATGAAAGATATGATACAGTTCTATGCAACCCACCCTTTGGGGCTGTGAGGCGAGATGCCGATTTGCCTTTCCTTGAAAGGATTTTCCAACTTGGAAAGAACGTATACATCATACACAATGCGGTAAATGATCAATTCATGACTGGTTTTATCAAAGAAAAGGGTGAAATATTAAAGAAAACATTAATAAATATGGATCTACCAAAAATGTACAGCCACCACACGAGGGATCATAAAAATATAAGATTGATGGCATACCTGGTTTCCTCATATTAATATATTACCTTTTAATGTTAACCGTTTAATATATATAATTATGATTTATATGTTTTATGATGGTTATGAAAAAAGTAGTGATCGTAGGAGCAGGGGCCGGAGGGGGCCTTGTAGCGAGTAAGATAAGGTCAAAAACTGATCGAGATCAGGTGGAAATCACTGTTATAGATTCCATCGGAAGAACGGATTTTCAACCTTCATATCCAATGGTATCAATAGGACTAAAAAGACCATCTGAGATAGGTGTACCATTCGAAAACTTCAGTAAAACAGGAATAAAACCTATCAAGGCAACGGTAAAATCGGTAAATGGAGATGAAAGAGTTGTCAAAACGGATAAGGGAGACATAGCATATGATGAACTTATACTATCGCCGGGCGCCAAAGTAGAAAACGAAAAACTTCCTAATTCTGAAACAATAGGACACTTCTGGGATCTTGGTCACTCACTTGAACTTAGAAAAAAACTTATGAATCTTAAGGAAGGAAAGATAGTTATCGGAGTAACCAGCACAATATACAAGTGTCCGCCAGTACCATGGGAAATGGCAATGCTTCTCGACAATATGTACCGAAATCTTGGAATAAGGAATAAGATCGAAATTAAGGTTGTTCATTGGGCATCAAAGCCCATGGCTATGTTCGGGCCAGTTATTTCAGATCCTGTAACAAAATGGACAGAGGAAGCAAATATAGAGGGAAACTACAACTTTGAATTCGATAAAATTGATCCTGAGAAAAAGAGAATAGTTTCGAAGAAAGGGGATGAGGAAAGTTACGATTTTGCAATTCTGGCACCACCTCACTCAGTGCCGGATTTTGTAAAGGACAGTGAGAATCTTCTCAGTCAGAGAGGTTGGTTAGATGCAAACGCCGATACATTTAGGCCAAGGAAATATGACGATATATATGGCCTTGGAGATGCCATTGCTCCAACTTTAGGAATAGGTATGGCAGGGGTGTTTGCTCACTTTCAGGCTGACACAGTTGCCTCTTTTGTACTTAATGACCTGGACGGCATATACCCGCCATTTGCATATAACAAAGTAGGATTGTGTGCCTCAGACATGGGAGGAACCGGATGGATCTCATACTGCGACTTTTCAGGGAAAATAAGGGATAACAAGGTTCCATTTCCAGACTGCGGTGTTCTGGGCAGTGGTCCTCTCTTCAAGCTTGCTCATTCCATATATGAGAAGTATTTTCTTGGTGCTGTTTATGGGGGGTGGATAAGATGAGCGATCAGGATATAATGGATAAGATTAGGGAACTTGAACCAACAATTGATGCCATCAAAAAACTGCAGGAGAGCGGAGTTATGGCTGCACTTGAATCCTTGGGTGAGCAGGCTGATCTGATTATAAATTATGCAAGTACTATGGAAGTTTTGGGGACATTATCTCTTCTGTTCAGGATAATGGGAATTGCGGATATTTCCATGGGTAAGGTGAATCAAGAAGAACTAATCAAGAATGCAAAGGAGATAGACTGGGGTTCTCTTTTCAAAATGCTATTCGAAATATTGAAATTCATTGCAAATGATGCAAAGAATATACCCAAACCTACGGGAAAGCAGAAACTGAAGGATACTCTTGGAGAACTGAGGAGCCCGGAAACAGAATATTTGATAAAATTGATGTCTGGTATAAGTTCCAAACTTATGAACAGGGAGGATTAATCTCCTTTCTTGACTTTTTCGTAGTCGTTGAATTTTCGTCCATCAGTGCCATTCATGTATTTTTTTGTCACGTCTACCCAGACATAAAAACACCCGTCAAAAATCCCTTCCTCGTTCTCTTTTAATTCCTTTTTGCTCATTGCAAATTCCTCCTGTAAAACAACAACAACCTTTCCCATGCATCCTCAGAAGCATCCTTATTATAACTCATACCTGTGTTATTAAAAAAGGCGTGAAATGTACCCGGATACATCTTCATTTCAAAATTCAATTTGTACTTTGATACCATTTCTGCCACATCCTTTATTGTGGCATTTATTCCACTGTCCTCCCCTGCATAAAGGCATAGGAGGGCACCCCTAATATTCTTCATATCCTCAATATTTCTAGGGCTGGCACCGTAAAATATTGCCGAGGCATCAAATTTAAGCTCAGTGGAAATCTGGAAAGCCAGGCCTCCTCCCATGCAAAAACCTACAATACCTATCTTATCCTCCTTCCCCTCTGATTTATAAAGCCATTCAAGATCTGAGAGCATCCTCTTTTCCATTTCTACTCTCTTTTCACTTACAAATGTGAATATTTTTCTTCCATCCTCAGTGAGATTATCCATTACCTTTTTTATAGCATCTGGATCTCTTCTTTTGTCAGGAGGCAGGGACCACAGTGGTCTCATAGCATCCATTATTTTTTCCTCTGTAAATATCTCCTTGTCATTTTGCCTTGAATAGAGATCTGGTGCTATAACCCTGTATCCCTCCTTTGCCAGTCTTCTGCTAAAGGATTTAATAAATTCTGTCAACCCCCAGATCTCAGAAACAACTATAACACTGGATCTGTAATTACCTGGTTTTGCCTCAAAAAAATCCAAAGTATTTCCATCAAACGTTTTAAAATGTCCTATGCTTTCCTTTACTTCCATAACTTATTAATAATTTATTCCTTAATAAACATAGTGTCCCAAATGTTGTGTATTTATAAAGGATACCTCCTTTGGAACATTTCCTTAATCTCATCAATGCATTTATAATATCCTCTCAATGATCTCATTGACCATTTATCATTTATCTCTGCTGCTCTCAGATAAATGATCTTCATTGCACTCTCTTCCGACGGCATTGAATCAATGATCTTGATCCTTCTTCTTATCTCCTTGTTCATTCTTTCTATGAGATTTGTAGAATGTATTGATCTCCTTATG
>NZ_JBLSDF010000058.1:0-5875 GCF_052315355.1 Cuniculiplasma thermophilum | reverse complement strand
TTTTACTGCAACATCCCATACGGGTAAAGAATGAAAGAAGGGAGACGCATGCTCTTTCACGAGGAGTTATCCTCAAGATCGATAACGCGTATCCCTGGCCAAACATGATCTCATGTCTGGTTAAAAATAATATACAAGATCGAAGATTTGACCGGAGTGGGAATAAGACATCCCGGATCCTTGACCGAGCTGGGCTATCATGTCAATGAACAGGATTCGAAGAAGAAGGTAGCATTGAGGAAAGCCATAGACAGATATGGAAGGAAGGAGACTCTGAGGAAACTGGCAGAGCTCTACCGTTTGGATTACAACAAGCCGGCCCTTAAATCAAAGATAGTTCAGGACATAAAATTCGTATCGGGGGTGAAAGAATGACCGAATTCAGGACTAAAGGAAAAGGAAAGGACAAGAAGGTATATCCGATACAGAAGAGAAAACCATACGGGATAAGCAGAACGCTTGCATATGAGGATGTCCAGAAATTAAGATCGCAGGGAAAGAGGGCCAGGCTGATAGAAACAAACAAGCGGCTTGATCTTTACGCACCGTTTATTTCTGATTTACCAGAGCCTACTCAGACCGCTCCCGTTATTGCAACAACAAAATCAGAAGTAAGTCAGGACAATGAGAATATTCCAATGCAGATTAAAAATAACAAGGACTTAGTCGTCAAGGAGGAGAAATCCAGATTGATTCTTGATTCGTTGGGTATTCTCAATGACAAAGGCGGTTTGAACATACCCAATAAGGAATACAGGAAATGGTTTGAGGACGGAGATGCGATAATAAGGGTTGATGATGGCAAGGGCGAGCTTTTGGCCATTGATAAAAGTACAGTGGCAATGATAAGAGAGAGATTCTTTACAACTCTCCCAAATGGTTCATATGTTATTCAAAAAAGAGACGATGGATCCATTTCGATCCAGCCATCTGATGGATATGATACAAAAGCGTCGAGGTTGAGAATCCCTAGTCTTGATTATGGTGCAAACTCAGCAGTACTGGTCATTCCCAGTGACAGACTCAAAGACTTTATTTCATCAGTAAACCAGTATTCAAAGAAAGAAAATGTATTCTTGTTCAAGTCTGGAGAGAAGAACAATGGAATGGACGTAATTGCAATGGATCCTAATATAAGAGGAACAAACGAAGACGTCATTTACCACTATGATGGTCCAGTGCCTGAAGGAATCAGATGTTCAATATCCTCTGAATATATGGCCTCTGTAATAGACACAATGCTAGGAAAGTCCAGAAAGAAAAATCCCAGAGGAATAAGTGATTTTCTGATCAAGGTGAAAGCAGACTATCCTATGGAAATAGGATTCACTGGTGCAGATAATAGGGGCGAGCCAGTCGGATATAAGGCATGGATAGCACCGAGGATGGAGTGATTCAAATGGGAAAGATCACTGACGCTGCAATTGCACTAATTGTACTGATTGTCGGGCTTTATGTCTTGACAAAACTTGGAATTACTTGGGGAGGGATATGGAAGATGATCCACACATTCTTCTCCAGTCCCTCAACATCCAACGGCACCGTATCTTCCATGATATTCGGGATGGCTGCTTCGAATTCCAAAGTCAGGAAGAAGATGAGTGATAGAATAGATTCTATAAAGAGAAGAATAATCTCAAAAGTTCTCCAAAGGGAGGAGAAGATGGCAAAAAGGAGGAATAATCTTGCAAAAGAGTAAAGCTATAACCATTTCCATTTCAGCTGCGTTCATTGTGCTCATTCTCTTATCAGGGATACCTTCAGCTCAAGCACCACAAGAAGAGGTCTTGGAATTTACATCAACTGCTTCCCATGTATCTCCCCATGTCCAGGTATATTCATCCTGTGTGAATGGAAATCAATATCTCTTTGTTCCCGTGAATTCCTCAGGCATATCTGTATTCCCATACTGGCAGATATACCTCTTTGGATCCGGAAGTTTCAGTCTCATAGTCAACAATTCGGTAGCTGAAACAGGTGTGTCAGTGAACAGTATCCTCATATCGTACACCTGGAATGAAGACATAGGAAACAGGACATCGGCAGTCCTTAATTTCCAGGGCATAAACTACACCTTCGACGACATTCTCTCAGGCCCTCTGAATGACCAGATTATACAATCGGTGTATGTCACGTCAGAGCTGCATGGTCAGAATCAGATCCTTGCAGCCGAATCGAACGTATCCGGTGATCTTATGTATCCAACCTGGACTGCTTCATTTCACTCAACCCAGAAGTTGAATTTTTCAATTTATTTAGGGAGAAAGATGATTAGATCTGGTCTTGTCCTTGGAAATAAGAATGTCACCTTTAATGTGAGCGGGTCAGTCGTGACAGTTCAGATTATCCTTGGTGGAAGGACATATAATTTTCCAAACGAGCTGATCTCGACCGTTCCTATTGAGAAGTACTACGGTCCCAAGCCTCCGGCTGCTTTGTATACTTATTCTCAGTATGAGATCGCTATTGCCAAGGGTTTTGTTGCTGCAATTTTCGGAGTCGCCGTTGCTATGTTCTCTGGTCGAAAATATGTGATAGAGAAAGAGAAAAGGGAGGCTTTCTTTATATGAAGGATAGACAGGGCAGAGGATGGATTGAAAGGCACAGAGAAAAAAACTTCGAATCGGGATTTCACGATGACGTTAAGGGGGAACTAAAGAAAATAATCAATGAGAACGGGAATATTGAATCCCTAAAAAATTTCACTTCGAGAAGGAGCCTAATAAGGAGCCTGATCCCCCAGATGATGACAGGGATCCTGCTGAGCTATATTGAGTATAGAATTGTAGGTCTGCTTTATACCGTTGCGTCTATTGTGATATTTGTTCCCGCATTATCCATGTATGCAAGAAGCCTGAGAACAAGATCAGGTACGTTCCTAATGGTTCCTCAGGACGGAGCGATGGATTGGGATCGCATATTCGTATCTGAAGAGATCTGGTCCTTAGTTGAGAAGAAGACAGGTCTCACCTTAGAACAGGGGAAGATCAACGGAAGAATCACTTACTGGTGCACAGACGTAAAATATGTGCCTGGCACATCAATTCCGTACTATGTTGAAATCGCATGGGCACACTACAACAGGGCGAAGTACATGATGTTTGCAAGTGTCATTGATGATCTTACCGAAATGTTGCAGAATGCCCTTTTGGAGGTTGCGAAACTGAAGCAAACGAACAAGGTTGAAGCTATTGTTGAGGGTACCAGGCAGACTAAAGAAATGATCAACCACATCGAAAGCGCATTCAGAGACAATGCCTATGACATTATCAAGAAACAGGATCTTGATGAGGAACAGGCTGAGGTATATCAAGCTCAGGTTGAGGAATTACTGCAAAACCCAACCTTCCTTAGAGCCCTTGCTGAAAAAAGGAAAAAGGAAGCAGAGGAGGTAGAAAAATGAGGAATATCGTGAAGGACTGGGAAAGGGAGAATGCGTTCAGAAGGTTGAAACTGATGGGCATATCAATTGAGGATAGTCCATATCTTTCTTCACAATACAGGAACTTTCAGGAAGAGGATGAGGGTATCCTCCCGCCGCCTCTCTCGTCTCTCTTTGAAGAGGAAAGCAAGAAGGATAAAAACAATGCCATAGATGGACCCGCTTGTCCGGTGATGGTGATTATGAGGAAAAGGAGGAAGCCAGAATGACCGAAAATGAATCACCGGATGGGATGAGGATTATTTATGATCTCCTGATTAAAGTGGCTGAATTTCCAGGGGAATCCCCACACAATCTCGGAAACGTATATTTGTGGGGACAGAAGATCAAGGCTTTACACGAGCTGATGTCATCCTATTTTGACGATGAATATTTGAGAGAATTCAAGATTGCCAGGAATCAATTGGTGGAAGCGTCTCGAATGTATCCTTCAGAGAGATACGTCTCTGAAAGCTATGACATACTTTTTTCATGGATGGGATCACTATCAAGGCTCTTTGCAAGACTTGGTTTACTCATTCCAATGAATTATACATACACAGAGGGAGGTGAGGAAGGAATATGACAGAAGAGATAGGTAATGAAAATAAGGACGATGGAATTAAAAATAAGAAAAAAGAAGATGCTAAAGATAACAGCGTCTGGTTATTGCAGTGGATCAGGAATCGTATAAGGAAAAACCGTAATCTCATAGCACTGTTCATCGGCGATACGGGATCCGGAAAATCAATGTCTGCAATAAGGCTCGCAGAGAGAGTGGATCCTAATTTTTCAGTGGATAGGATTGTTTTCACTGTCCAGGATTTCCTTGCGCTTGTAAATTCTGGCATTCCCGCAGGTTCGGTCATAGTGTTTGATGATGCAGGTTTGGGGATAAATGCACGATTGTGGCAGGAGATGAGTGCCCGTGTATTCGGCATGCTCACCCAAGGATTCAGGTACAAGCAGATACTGACGTTCATAACCGTTCCCGATGAAACATTTATCGAACGTCAGTCTCGAAAACTGGTCCACATCCGGTTTGAAGCAACAGATGTGCAGGGGCTCATGAAAATGAAACTTCTTTCCCGTAACACATGGGATCCTGAGCACCCGCTGGCTAAGTTCCCACGCATCCACAGGGGAATATCGGAGATTACCGTCAAACTGGTGAAGTTTAGACTTCCAAGTGATGACCTAAGGGAGAAGTATGAGGCCAAAAAGAAGGATTACATGGAATCCAGGTTTAGGGAATTCCAGGAGGAACTGGAACTTCTGGATGGCGGCAAGCTTCTGATGAAAAACGGTAACCCTGCTATCCATCTGCAGTGCGATGAATGTGGATACGAATGGGACTACACAGGATTCAGGAAGGTAGCACAGTGCCCAAACTGCAATCACAGGATCTACATTGCAGAGATAGAGGAAGACGAAGAGAAGGGTGTAGAATTAAGGTGCAGGCACTGTGGATATGGATGGGAATACACCGGAGGTGCGAAGCAGACAAGGTGCCCGAACTGTGATGGGTATGTGAACACTAAAACAGATAGGATATAAATCTGATATCAGAAGAGTATCAGATATATTGAAATGCAATGAAATCAAGGACAGAATCGTGAAAATCTGAGATAGTGATGTTGCTTTCCTATTATTATATAAGCATGATTCAACAAAGCCTTCCCGGCCGAAGTTCGTGCCGCCTTATATACCGGAGTTGAAAAATTGTTTGATATGGCCTACAAAGAATTGAATAGAGAGGTGGACAGAAATGACAAAGAAGATTAAGAAACAAAGCAAATTTAGGAGGGTGGCTGATTCCTTTCACCTTCGGCTAAAGCATGTTCTTGGTGGTGTATCGCTTCTGAGCCTCCTAGCCGCATTCGAGGTATTTTCAATACCTGCTGCTAGTGGGTTAATAGATATTTTTGGATTTACGAGGTTAATTGCGGGGGTTACATGGATAGGTGTTGCCCTAATCAGCGGTGGTGTGGCTCTATACCTCCATGAGGAAGAGTAGACAAAATTTATATTTATTGGCGCATTCCATATTCATGGATCAGTCTCATACAAAAACTCAAAAGAGTAAGTCAACTCTTATTCTTTCATATATAATGATGCTAAGCGGTGCACTCTTATTGGCATACGCTTTTGGCGCATTCAACTTTATCTAAACCTATTTAAATTACACAGTTTTCAGTTAATTCGTTTTTATTCAAGTCAAATTTCAAATCAACGTTGACATGTCAAAATGTATATTTTGTCATGTCATGGTTTCAGATTGAATGATTTATTTATATACTCTTGCTGATCAAGGAAAGAGCATCCTATAATAAGTTTTCTTACATGAAATTTAATGTACATGGATTCATAGCTACCGCTGATCCATAGCTGTTTCATGTATTTCCTCTTCGTTCTATTCCTGTTTCCTGAATCTTTCTGGTATCTCAAATGGTC
>NZ_JBLSDF010000057.1:0-6228 GCF_052315355.1 Cuniculiplasma thermophilum | reverse complement strand
GACCTGAAAAAAAGGATTCTAAGTTACATAGAAGAGACAAACAGCGAACCTGTTGTCTTCACGTGGAAATACAGGATGGATGAGATGCCAGGTGGAATAGGAGCATGATATTGCAAGTATAATTAGGAAACGCTATACTAGTGAAATTTGTCTGGGGCTTTTTTGGAAATCTGAATTCGGAAAAGGTTTCATCGCAATATACAAGATGATCCTCAAGTGCAGATTTAAAAAATTCCGCTTTTGATAGGATGTCACCAGTTGGATTGTTAGGATCTGTAAAACTCAGGGATTCGTTTTTCTGCAGCTCATATTTCTGATCCCTCATAATACGATGGCTTTTGAAACCATATCTTTCAGGTACGAAGTACATTGGTTCGTATTCAGGTACCGTGATGATGATTCTTTCTGACTCCCTGGAAAGGAAGAGGGATGCGAGCTGAATGGCCTCGGATCCGCCGTTTGTGCTCATGACCTCATTCTTTTCGACCCCGTATATCTCAGAAACGGTGCTGTAAAAGTTTTCCTCCATCTTTGTTGCTTCTTTTTGAAATTCCTCTCTTACAAAATCAATGCCTGAGTTAATAAAAATACTGGAATTCATCCCACTTGCAGTGAGATCAAATTTTGCTCTGTAATTGTTGCTGTTGATCCAGCTAAAAATATTATCAAATATATTTTCCATAAAGGAAAATACATCTAAAATTAAAAATTTGTTTACTGTATTATAACCTGACCCATCATCCAGCCAGGTGTGGACATTGCACCGCCCCATCCACTGGGACCTGTACCACAATCAACCTGACACTGCCATCCGTATGTTCCTGGACCATATGTCTGGAACTCGGCTGAAACTATGGAGTCAGATGGAACCATTATGTTAAGTCCCAGTTTGGGTATTGTAAAGGTGTGTGCAAGTTCAGAGGAAGGCACAGAAGTAACATACTGTCCTCTCTGATTTGCAGACATATTCACATTTGTGTCATTAACCACATATTCCGTTCCGTTGAGTGTTCCCATTACCTTTGAGTATTGTGAAGGCACAGTTCCAGGTCCGTAATCGTAGTTTATGATTGTTACTTTTATTATACTGTTAGCAGGCAGATATATCTGTGCTGATGAGAGCAGTTTTCCGTTCTGAAGAACATAGTATGCAGGCTGTAAGTGGTTCTGGCTTGCCAAGTAATTCTGATTTGTAATTACCAGTGTTAAGTTATATGTATTTTCTCCATTCGCAGTTGAAGTTGAAGGAGTTTCATGAGATACAGCTCCTGTAAAATACATTCCCATTCCAAACACTATGATTATGGAAATGAGACCTACATAAAACCAGTTTTCCATTGATTTCATTTTTTATCACTAAATTAACAATCAATTCTAGATATAAGAGTGGATTAGCTAACATATCAGGAATATTTTGCCTGAAACGTTTTCAAATAATAGTAATTATTAATTCTCTATGATTATGCCATCTGCTTCACTATCTCTTCAGATGCCTTAACCACAGACTGCTCGCTGTTGTATCTGTTATTCCACCCATATTTTTTCATTTTTTCAATGGAAAGCTGTGCAATCTTTATATCACCGGCCCATCCTCTGCCGTCTATGCCACCGGTGTAGTGGAATTTAACATTTTTCAGATTCATGGCATTGCACACAATCTCCCCTATCCTCTTCACACTTGTTCTCTCATCATTTCCAAGGTTGACCACATCTCCTTTGGAATCCCTTTCGTATATGTGCAGCATGGCTCCAACGCAATCGTCTATATGCATGTAAGATTTCTCCTGTCTCCCGTCACCAAGAATTTCAAGCTCCTTTGGATTCTTCTTCAGTTTCAGGATGAAGTCGTGAATCACACCATGGGTCGAATTTCTGCCAACTATGTTTGCAAATCTGAAAATTGTTGGTTTTATCCCATAATAGTGATAGTAGGACCATATGAAACCTTCATTGGCAAGTTTCGATGCACCGTAGAGGGATATGGGCAGGCATGGGCCGTAATTTTCAGGTGTTGGAATCACGTCAGCCTCTCCATATACTGTTGACGTTGATGAGAATATCATACTCTTGATGTCTTTCTTTCTCATAAATTCCAGTAAATTATGGGTTCCAATCACGTTAATATCCATGTCAGATTTCGTATCTGTGCTCCCAGCCCTAACATCGGAATTCGCCGCAAGATGAATCACTATGTCGAAGGAATCCTTTATGCCATTAAGGGAATCTTCCTTTCTTATATCTCCATTTATGAACTTCACCTTATCTTTGAATGTATTGAGATTTGACAGATTTCCACCAGAGAGGTTGTCAATAATCGTAACATCATTATGCTCATAGAGCCATTCGGCCATATTGGAACCTATGAAACCAGCTCCACCAGGAATCAAAATTGACCTGTCCTTTATCATGCCCCCTTATTGCCCATGTATAAATAATATTAATTGAATGCGTCCAATGGAATTTTAATTATTAAAAATTGCCTATCTATCTGAGTTTTTCTTCAATATTTTCTATGACAGCCCTGCTGCTCTGAATTCTGCTCATTCCAGATTCATCCTCAAGTACAAGTGTGAATGGAAGTATATTCATCTCCCTGATCCTTTTAAGGGTCTCTTCCGCTTCATTTCTCTCTATCTCTGTCCCCTCAAAATCCCTCAGTATGATATCCATTTTTTCCGATATCTGAGTCAGTATCCCTTCAACAGTTGTTATCTCACCGCTGGAAATATCTCCAGGTTCAATTTCTGCACCAATCTCCGGTATTACAACTCTTGCCTCTGGAGATCTGTAAAGGGTCGTTCTAATATCCTCCCTGTTTCTTACTGAGTAACTTATCCTTATGGGCTTATTTCTGTCTAGCTGAACAACATCATTTTTCTTGAAAAGGCACTTTTTGCAAAAGTATGACTGTACAAGAATTCTTCTTTCATAGGCAATGTCCGTGAGCATCTGAATGAAGAACAGATTGGATCCACACACAGGACACTTTACATTTGTCTCTTCCTCAACAGGTATTTCATAATCATCCGACATAACTATCAATCCACTCTTTGAGCTCTCCCTTTATTATTCTGCTCTTTTTCCTTGCATCCATCATCTTTTTGGTTCCTGTAAGCATCATTCCTATCTTGAATTCTCTTATTATGGTTCTTATATTCATATCAACGGTTTCAAAGGATTCATCGGCTCCTTCCAGAAGTGTCCTGGCAAATCCACCAGCCATAGCACCCAGAGATATGGCCTTGAACAGATCCAGTCCGTTTCTAAGCCCACCACTTCCAATCACTGGTATCTTTTCTGAGGCAAGCATAATGCTCACTGGTGATGGAACACCCCAGTTCCAGAATGTTTTTCCTGCCCTAGTCTTTTCCATATCTCCTGTCTTTTCCGCTCTGTAATATTCTATAGCTGCAAAGCTGGTCCCTCCAAGGCCTCCAACATCTATGGCCTTCACACCGGCATCTATCAGATCATTAATGTCATCCCTTGAGAAACCTGCTCCAGTTTCCTTGGCAATTACTGGATAACTTGCAGCAATTTCCTTAACTCTCTTCAGAACACCCTCTGAGTTTCTGTCCCCTTCAGGTTGTATCATCTCCTGAAGGAAGTTAAAGTGTATTATGAGAAATTTTGCACCTATGAGATCGATGAGGTAATCAAGGTCCTTTTCCTTCAGGGGTTTCTTATCCTGTTCTATAAGTTGAGGTGCACCTATGTTTGCAATTTTTACTGGAATCTTGAAATCGTTGATAACAGAATAGGTATCACCAAGTTCCCTGTGCTCCACTGCTGCCCTCATGCTTCCGAGCCCCATGGGTATATTGAACTTTTCTGCTGCCATGGCAAGATTTCTGTTTATTTTCTTTGCAAGGTCTGTCCCACCGGTCATGGAAGAGATGAGCATGGGATAATCCACCTCAATTCCCAAAAAATTGGTTCTGGTTTCAATTGAATTAAAATCAACCTCCGGAATCGATCTGTGAACCATTATTATGTCATCCCAGTAGTTATGTGCTGCATTGACCTCATTTTTTTCAGCAATTCGAATATGTTCCTCCTTTCTATTTGCTATCATATAAATTCCGTCCCGATGAAATTTCCCTTCTCTATATCCATAATTCTTTGAGGGTATTTACCATTGATCAAATAGGTTTTTACACCCATCTGCCTGCACTTAATCATGGAGTTAAATTTTTTCAGCATTCCTCCGGTTACATCATTTTCAACACCCTGAAATTTTATGCTTTCTCCATTGAATTGTCTTATCAATTTCGAATTTTTATTTTTCTTCGGGTCGTCATCAAATACACCATCAACGTCAGAAAGGAAGATTGCGTATTCTGGCTTGAAAATATCCGCAAGATCAACCATTATATCGTCACCCGATTCAATCTTGATAGTTTCGTGGTCAATGAAAGCATCCCCGTATAGAACTGGGACAATACCACTCTTGAATGCCTTTTTCACGGGTGAATAGTCAAATTTCTCTCCATTCCAGAGATTGAAGGGAGAGAAGCCAATTGCAGGTATTCCCTCATCCATCATAATGGAAACAACGTGATTATTGAGAAGTGCCATGTCATTCTTCACAACGCAAGATCCAAATATAGTTTCCTTTGATATTTTTCCAGGAAGGCCATATTTTTTGCTGGCAATATGTCCAAAGGATCCACCTCCATGTACAAGAATAAATTGATCCTTTGATATCTCTTTAATCATTTCTCTGGCGTTTTTTTCATTAAATTTTCTGTATTCTCCCTTATCAGTGATCAGACTACCGCCTATTTTTATAATTTTCATTACAAGCACTCGATCCAACTTCAGCATATTTATTTTTTTAGACTCTTTTTCCTTTTAATAATTACAGCATATTTTTCAGTGTAATCTGTTTTCAAAATGACCAAGGTCATTTGATGGTTTGGATTTAAATTCACAGATTATTGTCCATCTTCCAAGCATAAGGCTTTCAACTACACAAACTATGACAATGAGAATACTCTAATGAAAAATGAAATAAACTCGCATTTTTGTCAAGGATTAAATAAAACTTTAACATCCAGATAAGAAGGGGCCGGTAGATCAGCGGTAGATCGCCTGCTTTGCAAGCAGGAGGCCTCGGGTTCAAATCCCGACCGGTCCATTGTGAATTCCAATTCTCTCATATCTCCCGTCCGTAACTTTTCCTTCCGCCTGCTACTTGCCTATCCTCTTGATTTCTGATATGCGAGCATGGAAAAGCGTTACCGGATTTGATTATTTTTCATTTGTTACCGTGACCCACATATTTTCAGGAATATTGATATTTATAGCATCTTTCGTTTCTGCAACGTGACCTGCATTTAGCTTATAATGAACGGAAACATAGAAATCAACGAGACCGAAACCTGTGTGGAATTTTCCGTCTCCCAACCCTCCCTTTGAAAGTACAATTGCCCCGGCAGAATTACCGATTATTATGCCTGTGAACTCAAATAACCTATCCTGCAAAGCTCTCTGTTTTAACTCGCGATATAGAACCTCAGTGTCTCCACCTGGAAGATAAATGGTGTCTACCTCAGAGAATTTTCGTTGGATATTATTTTCAGGATCGTTTTTGGCCAGAAACAATACCTCTTCAAAGCCGCAATGTGAAAAATAGTCACGTAACACCCTCGAATATTCAGCTTCCTTCTCAAGAGAATCCGAAGTCCAAGGTATAACCAGAATCTTCCCTAAACTTGATAACTTCCTCACGTCCTTGAACAGGGTTTCGTTTGTCCTCCGTTTAACGTCCTCTCCTCCCTGCAGGATTATGATTTGGGAAACCATATAAAGGTAATGCGAGTAGCATTCTTAAAATCCATTGTTTTGAAATATTCCCTTAAAATATTAATGAAATGCGGTTTCATTCCTAATACACAAGTTTGATCTTAGATGGATCAAGGCAGACAGCTTATAGTTTGGATAATATCAACCAAATCTGGTCGTAATTCTTAAGAGGATATAAAAACGCATTTTGGCCATTCAAATGACACTCCTGCAGCACTTATCTCGCTAATAAAGATTGCTGTACAAATATATATTACTGATAAATGCAGTATTTCTCGGGAGGTTTTCTATTTTCTACCTTATTCTGTAAATTTTCTGCATAACTTCCTGATTACCGCTGAAGATCAATCTATTTTTGACTGTTTATTTTCTTAATTATCCCTTTTTATCACTATTTCCCATGAAATTTCTTAAATAATT
>NZ_JBLSDF010000056.1:0-6294 GCF_052315355.1 Cuniculiplasma thermophilum | reverse complement strand
TAGCTATGAAGATTTACATGAAATACAAGGGAAATCTGGATAAATAGAACTTGAAAATGCTGTTATTGTTCATATTGCAATGAAAATCACGAACTACAGAACGAAGATAGCAGAATTAGGGTGGTTATTCGAAATCCTCTACAATTTTTGTCAAAACGCCTATATATAATTTTTCTGGCGACACAAAATATTCTCCTGAAAATCTATAATATCCCTTATTAAACTATTAAACGCAAGGAAAAGTTAAATATGGAAAATCCGTTATTGTGTATCATGCATAATAGTTGATTTAAATCAGTAAAATTAAAGATACAACTAAAAATGTTAAGGTTTGGATTTAAAACAATATAATACAACTAAAAGTGGTATGAGATTAAAAATGAATAATAGAATAATAAAAACCAAAATGTGGTGATATAACTTGATAAATCAAGATGCAAAAGATGAAAAGACGTTTCAGGGAATCCGCTTCGGGAGTAGATTTAAGAGATAATTAACCTATTTCCTTTTTGCCTTACCTGCGCTTATTTATGTAATAGGTCTTTCCATAATACCTGCAATTACGGTCGTTTACGATAGTTTTATTGGGAAATCTGGTTTTACTCTTCAAAATTACGAAGTTCTTCCTCAATACAGCCTCTATAGCGCTATTGAAAACACACTAATTGTCAGCTTAGGTGCACTTTTAATTCAAATCACAATTGCGCTTGCTATCGCTATGGTCCTTGTGAAGCCACTAAAAGGAAAAAATATTTTTTCATCAATAATAATTATTCCACTAGGGATATCAACTATTGTAAGTGCATATGTTTTCTCCATTATATTTCAAGCGGTTGGAGGCTACGCTAATTCTGCGCTTGTTGGTTTGGGGTTAAAACCTGTTGATTGGTTTGCAACAGACCTTTCTTCCCTTGGTGTTGTAATGTTTTCTGACTTTTGGAAAAATACTCCGCTGGTTGCATTAATTTTATATGGAGGGCTATCGTCTATTTCTCCTAGCCTATATGAAGCGGCAGCAGTTGACGGTGCCGGGGCATTTAGAAGATTTATTCATATAACATTACCGAATCTTGCACCAATCATTTCCATAGCCCTCCTGGTGAGAGGAGTGAGTGAGTTTAATATTTTTGCCCTTCCACTCGTTATAATAGGATATCATCCACCGATCCTGAATACATTGATCTTTGAGAATTATTCCTCAATAACTACAAGAAACATCTCTTATGCTGCTGCTACCATCCTTTTAGCCATTATAATGGTATATTCAATTATAGTTGTAAGACTTGGTGGGGCAAAAGACCAGATAAATCCAAATGCTGAATCAAAGAGAAGTGCAAAGAGGCTTCATTTATCGTGGCGTGAAAGATTTGGAAAACGTATGAAATTCAAGATAGGTGAAAGGAAAAATCAAAATACTTATTCTAAAAGGAAAATGAACCTTAAAACGAATCAAAATAGTATCTTTAACAAAATAAATGCTGCATTTGCAAACACAAAAGTAAAAACTGGGCTTACTTATCTTGCAGTGATAATTATCGCATTGATATTTCTGTATCCTCTGTGGATTCTTATTATATTTGTGTTTCAACCGCCATATCTTACATATGGATCTGTATATCCCGCACAAATACCTTTGGGTTTTACCTTAAGGAATCTTATTGACGCCTTCACAAAGGTCGATCTAATAGGACCCATGATAAGAAGCCTAGAGGCTGCATTTCTCGTAGGAGGAATAGCTCTATTGATTGGAATACCTGCTGGTTATGGGCTATCTAAGCTTACAGCTCGATTCTCTAACAAAATAATCATCTTTCTATTTATAATAAACATGATGCCGGGACTTGTTGTTGCTATTCCTATTTCGTCCTACTTTTTCGAAATACAACGCTTTTTCAGTACCTATCATTTACACATTACTCTTGACAATTCGGTTTTTGGAGTCGCATTAGCACAGGAACTCGTTGTACTCCCACTAACCACCTTTATCACACTAAGTGCCTTTAGGAGTCTTCCAAGAGACCTCGAATTCCAGGCAAGGGTTGATGGAGCTAGTCTTGGAAGAACATTCACAAGAATTCTTATCCCACTATCCCGTGTACCCATATTGGTAGCTTTTTTACTGGCCTGGATGACGTCGTGGGATGAATTTACCTATGCAGTTATAATTGCGCCAATAGTTCCAACAAAATCAACCTTTCCAGTCACCTTATATGATTATGTATCCAGAAATTTGCCTCAGTCTGCTACATTTGCATTAGTTGCGACAATTCCGGTCATAATTCTGGCGGTGATTCTTCAAAAGTACCTAAAGGGTCAGTATTTATCAGGAGGTCTTGTAGGATGAACGTAAAAATGGAGTATAAAAATGTAAACAAATATTACGGTAAAAAGAGGGTTCTTAACGATTTTAATCTTGAAGTTTATGATGGAGAATTTCTCGTAATCTTAGGCCCCTCAGGAATGGGAAAGAGCACGCTTCTTAGAACAACTGTGGGAATTGAAGAGATGACTTCAGGGAAAATAATTCTGGATGGGGAGGATATAAGCAGAAAACCTCCAAATAAAAGGAACATAGCGATGGTATTTCAGAACTATGCCCTTTATCCAAATATGACCGCCTACAAAAATATAGAATTTCCACTTAAAATGGCTAAGGTCGATCAGAGAACAATTAGAGAGAAAATTGAAAGAATCGCAGACACTCTCAAAATATCGGAAGTTCTTGAAAGAAACGTTAATTTACTCAGTGGTGGTCAAAAGCAGAGAGTTGCTCTTGCAAGAGCTTTGGTTAGAGATCCAAAGATATTTCTGCTTGACGAGCCTCTGAGCAATCTTGATGCTAGGGTTAGGTATACAGCCAGAGGTGAACTTAAGAAGATACAAAAGGAACTTGGCCATACATTTGTTTATGTGACTCACGATCAGACAGAGGCTGCAACATTATCGGACAGAGTTGCAGTGTTGAGAAACGGACAAATAGAGCAGATCGGAAGCTTTGACGAAATACTGAATGAACCAAAAACAAAGTGGGTTGGGGATTTCGTTGGCGAATACCCGATGAATTTCATAGATGGAGCTATTTTGGGCTTGAAAGATAAAATCATCGGTTTCCGCTCTCACTGGGTCACAAAGGGTGACCAGATTAAGGCACACGTTGATTGGTGCAACCACGAAGAAGACAGATACATAGTGAGATGTTTTTTGGACACAGATATTAACGATGATGACGAGAAAAGGGCGGCAGTTGTTATTAAAACTGAAAAACCTTATGAATATAATGACCCCGTATCTTTTTCGCTTGTAAGGTATAATGTATATGATATGGACGGAAAACTTGTAGGAAAAAACAATGAGTGAAAAAGTGAGGAATTTTGTCAGTATAGGAAATGACATAGAACAGTTGAAATCAGAAGGTGGATGGCTTTATGCTGGTCTGCCAAAATTTAAATCACTGTTCGGGAGAGATTCCATAATATCTTCTCTCCAGCTTTTGGATTATGATGAAAATATAGGGTTAAGTACCTTAAAGGCTCTGTCTGAAACGCAGGGGGAAAAAGTAATAAATGCAACATATGAAGAGCCTGGCAAAATAATTCATGAAATCCACGAGGATACTGAAAATATAAAGACAAGGATGAGGGAAGTTCAGTGGCTAAAATATGGTAAAAATTATTTTTCAGTTGACAGTACCCCTCTATATATAATTCTTCTTTCAGAACTTATGAGCAGAAGAAAATCCCTCGATGGGATGTATAAGAACAATCTGATAAGAGCTATGAAATGGATTCTTGATTATGGGATAATAGATACATATCTATCTTATAATAAACCGATCGAGGGCAGTGGTCCTCTATCAATGAGCTGGAGGGATGGAATTGGAGAGGTATTAAACCAGGTCGTGTCCCCGGTATCAGTTATTGGGGTTCAATCTTACGTCTACAATTCCTTGAACCTTGGTCTAAAATTTTTGGAAAAATATAATCTTGAATATGAACTGAGAGAAAGAACAAAAATGGTTCTTTCCAAACTCAGAGAAAGGACATTTTTGGATTTCACAACGGATGATGGGGTATATCCCGGTATAGCTATTGGAGGAGATGGGGTTTTAACTAATTGCATCACAAGTGAGCCTGGCCATCTGATTTTTTCTGGCATACTTAAACGAGAGGAGGAAAGAGTCATCATCGAAAGACTGTTTGCGGAAGATATGCTAACCTCTTACGGTATAAGAACGATGTCCACAAAAGATTCTCACTTTGATGCAAAGGCATACCAGAGAGGTTCGGTATGGCCTAATGACAATTGGATTATAGCTTACGGTCTTAAGAATAGAGGCTATTCAAAGGAATTTAGTGAAATAAGAAACAGAATGGTTGAATGCGCTGAATTTCTAAATGGCCTGCCAGAGTTTATTGGGGTTACTAAAGATGATAAGATAATTAATGGAAATTCCATGAGAATAAATCCTTGTTTTCCTCAAGCTTGGTCGGCAGGGGCCGAATATTATTTTTTAAGGCATTAAATGAAAGTCAAGATATTCGATCTGCAATCACACTAATATGAAAGAAAACTAAAATGTTAGATTCCAAATAGTGTAAAAAGAATTTATTATTGGAAATTTAATGTTTCAAAATAAAAAATTTTGGTTTTTAGGATCCCTGCACTGGGGCGAAGTAGCCACTCTCATATTCATTTGCAACACTTTGACTGTAGAACTGCACAAGATAACTGTACATTTCAGTATTGTAATGCGGCATTATGGACGGTATCTGAGTGTAGCTTGTAACTGTTCCGCTTTCAATTATTTTTACCCAAGCCTTGTCCATTATTGTATTCCACTCGCCAATCCAGGACACTGGACTTCTTAGAAATACACCGCCTTGTATTGCTGCGAGGGAAGTGTTAGCAACAGTATCATTGTTAGAGTATAGTTTCATTCCCAATTTTGTAAGATTAACTGATCCAGGCCACTGATAATACATCATTGAGTAAGTGTTTGAGGCCAGACCAGTATATGTTGCCCAGTAGGAAGTCTTATAGTCTGGTGAGAAGTAGGCGCTTAGATTATACAGATACTCCATGGCCTGTATATCTCCGGTATCATTGAACATCATAGGATTTCCACCGAACTGAACCATCCATTGGTAGACTTCAGTAGGAGTGCTTGCCCCACCGTGACCCTGGAAGTTTATCATACCTCTACCATACTTTTGATCAAGTATCTTTGCATCTGTCATCAACTGTGTATATGTTGTTGGTACGTGCGATATACCTGCATTCTGAAGGGCTGTGTAGTCAACCCAAACAAGTGGGATATTTACAAGCTGTGTTAGGAAATATACGCCTCCAAAAACGTGACTCTCGTAATTGTTCAAATTCGTTATTGTGCTTATGGTTCCTTCACCTGCAGTGATTGTTGTAGGATTTAAAGAGGCAAGATACCCATCATAGAAGAGGACGCCTACATCTAGGTTATCTATTGTCATAACGACATTTGCGTGGGATCCACTTGTAACTAAAGAAGATACTTCTTCAATTATTGATGATGCTGTGATAAAACTAACCTGGACGTTTATGTTCTTGTATAGTGTCTCAAAGTGGGATATTACGCCGTCCACGTATGACTCATCTGCCGCACTCATGCTTGTGTAATATGAGACTGTAACTGTTGCATTAGAAGGCTGATAGATAAGGGGGACATTTGTGCTTGGTGAACTTGTGTATGAACTCTGATCCACGGGTATAAAACCTGTTGCTTCTTCACAATTTTTCTGAACCAAGGGGTTCATTAGGTAAGCCATCAACTGAGCTGAGGCAGCTGGGGCAGATCCACCCTTCATCTCTGCAATAACGCATCCTCCCAAAAGATGCTCAGAATTAGCCGGTCCACTGACTCCTGTATAGACATAAAGCTGCTGGCTAGATGTTGATGTTGAAGGTTTGACCAAATTGTTGTAGTCAAGACCTACAAATGTACCAACAAGAACCACTACTATTACGATAGCAATTATGCCTATCAATAAATTCTTTTTCTTTCCTTTAGGTTCCACTGGTTGTTCCATTTCGATCAAGTATCAATACTAAATCATAAGAGGATTTCTAATAACCCCCTCATTAAGCACCGTAACATTTATTCATGAAACACGCATGTTACAGTATGAGTGACCTTCTTGATCATGCGTTGAAGGAGAAATACAACTCAATGAAGATAAATGATCCATTGGTATTCATTAAGAATGCCATTGACTGGGATGCATTCACACCCTTATTGAATGATCTGTATCACAATGATAC
>NZ_JBLSDF010000055.1:0-6754 GCF_052315355.1 Cuniculiplasma thermophilum | reverse complement strand
TCATTTATCTGAGAGCAGCAGAGATAAATGACAAATGGTCTATGAGATCATTGAGAGGATATTATAAATGCATTGATGAGATTAAGGAAATGTTCCAAAGGAGGTATCCTTTATAAATACACAACATTTGGGACACTATGAGAAAGATTTGAGGTAGAAACAAGGTATATTAATAAACTTATAAGATCACCATCATTATACTCTAAAGTTACAATTTCGGATACTGATGTTACAAGCTATTTTGTAAACATCCCATTGGGGGAAAATATAGCAGGGAAAAAAATAGAATTTTATATAAAATATGGTGAAAAGAAAGGTTTTAATCATAGAAGTTGCAAATTACGAAATGAGACCTGGTACATCTTACAGGAACAAGCAAGGAGGTCATATTGTATATTAATTAGCAGGCACCATAGCGACTCCTTCAATGTATTCTATAATCCTGACAAAATCATATTTAACAGTTTTTATGGGATAGAAACAAAAATGGACCCAGTAAATTTAATGATTGAATTGAAGTCGACTATTGGTAATCTTCAAGCTGAACTGTTTGGACGAACGAATCAAGGCGATGGGGTATTGAATACTTACGGATGGGATTTGGAATTTTTTAGGTACTTGCGCGTGAAAACTAATGGGAACATAAGAACTAAAATTGTAGAATTAATGTATAAGGCAAAAATTCATTCTATCTTTGAAGAATGTGGTATAGATCCAAGCAAACCAATACGTGAACAAGAGCCAAAGCCACTCCCTGACAGGGCAGAACTTGATGAGATAATATTCGATGAACTTGGTTTAACTCTTGAAGAGAGAAAAGAGGTATATTGGAGTGTTTGTGAGTTGGTTAAGCAAAGGTTGGATAAGGCAAAAAGTGTAAAGAGGAAAAAATGATTAAATCGTTGAAGACCGGAGTAAATCTGAGATTTGATAGTACCACTCAGGATAGAAGAGCTGAAATTTCAAGGTGATTGTATGGGACTTCAAAAGGAGATAATAGATAATAGTGACGGTAACAAGCTAGTTAGTTTTTTAAATCGAACCTTAAAAGAAAATCCAGAAACAAACTTCGACATAGCAACTGCATTCTTCAATATTCAGGCATTTGCAATGATTAAAGACAACCTCAATGGAGTCACTCAATTCCGGCTCCTTCTAGGTAAAACACCGGAAATCCAAGGTGAAAAGACCCTCGGAGATGTCCTTTTAGAAGAAATCAAAAATGAGGTTGAAGGATTGGACTTAACTAAGGAATCAGAGTCCACTGTTAAACTGTTTATAAACTTCTTAAAAAAAGATAATGTTGAAGTCAGACTCTTTGAAAAATTCCTTCATGGAAAGGCCTATATTTTTGATGACAGGATTGTGATAGGGTCGTCAAACTTTACTGCAGCAGGGCTAACAAGATATGGTGAGCTTAACACATGGAAGCAAGAGTCACAGGCAGAATATACTAGGAGGGAATGGTTTGAAAAGTTCTGGTCAGAGTCCATAGACTTTAAGAGCAATCTTATAAAGATATTAGAGGAATCTAGGTTCGGTACCAAGGAGTACTCTCCTTATGATATTTATATAAAATCATTGTACGAACTTCAGAAAGAAGATATATTGGAAGAAAAGAAAGAAGAGAAAAATAAGCCAAGTGGATTGCCTGAAACCAAGGTGAATTTAGCAAGGTTTCAGGAAGATGCCATTGCCAGAATATGGACAAGGATGAAGAAATACGGTGGATGCATTGTTGCCGATTCGGTTGGACTTGGAAAAACATGGATCGCCAAAAAGATTCTCGAACAGATCGGTTACTATGAAAGAAAGAACATACTAGTCGTATGCCCAGCTCAGTTGAGAGAGATGTGGAGATCCGAATTGAAGAAGATCGATGTAAAGGAGAATATCCTTTCACAAGAAGATCTTGCCTCTGATTCTTATCTGGAAAAGGCAAAGAGGGCACTTGGTGGAAGACTTGACACTGTTGAGCTCATCGTCGTAGATGAAAGTCACAATTTCAGAAATCCTTTGTCTAACAGATGGGAAAACTTCTTCTCATTAGTGCAAGACAATATACTTAAATCCGGAAGAAAACCATATATGTTGTTTCTTACAGCGACACCAATAAACAATACGCCTTGGGATCTATACTGGCAGATTATGTTGCTTGTTCTTATGGACAGAACAGCATTTATTAAGGAAAATATACCGGATTTATTTAAATTCTTTAAGGAAGCTAAGGACAAACCGTCAATATTAAACGATCTATTGAACGAAATTTCTATTAGAAGAACAAGAGACTATATAGTTGAGAATTATCCTGAGGCTTTTATCATCCGTGAGCTTCCTAATGGAGAAACAGAAGAACAGAAGATTACTTTTCCCGAAAGGAATTTGGAGAATGTAAACTACAAGCTTGATAGCGCTTACAAAGGGATGTACAGAGAAATTTCAGATGTTATTACAGAGAAACTGACGATGGCATATTATAAAATTCTGGATTATAGAAAAGAACCACTTAAAACAGAGGAAGAAAGGCTAGCCTTGGGTAGAATGGTGGCAATAGGTGGAATATTCAGGACCATACTTCTCAAAAGGTTAGAGAGCAGTGTAGATTCATTCAGAAAGAGCGTTTTAAACCACATACATTTTCTGGATAAACTAAAAGAATACTTAAAAAGAGGGAAGCTTTTAACAAAGAAAAGTTATTTAAAGTACTTACTCAGCGTATACGATGAACTTGATGATGGAAATATTGGTGATGTATTGAGTGACTTCAAAGTTGACGAATATCGTGCCGATGATCTATTTAAGGATATAGATGCTGACATAAAACTACTTAATGAGATTTTAGAAAAAGTTAGTAGAATCGACCCGGAGGATGACTCAAAGCTTAGCGTCCTAAAGGAAAAACTTTTAGAACTATCGAAGAGCGGCCAAATAGTCCTATTTACATATTACGCTGATACGTTAAACTATATTTACAACGAAATAACAAAGGACAAAAGATTTTCAAATCTCAGAATAGAAGCAATATCTAGTTCTGGCGGTACGAACAAAACTCCTCAAGAACGGGAAACCATTATTAAACGATTCTTCGAGAAAAAAATAGATATAATACTCAGCACAGATGTACTTTCAGAAGGACAGAATCTTCAGACAGCCAAATATCTGATCAATTATGACTTGCACTGGAATCCGACAAGAATGATTCAGAGAGCTGGTAGAATTGATAGGATAGGGTCCCCATACAAAGAGATCTACGTTTATAATTTCTTTCCGGAAGACGAACTTGAAGAACTCCTAAAGCTTGTAGAAATACTTCAAAGCAAAATAATAAGTTTTGATGAGGCGGTGGGTCTTGACGAATCAGTACTTGGCGAAGAGATACACCCAAAAGTTTTTGGAATCATCAGAAGGATTAAAGATAAGGATGAGAAAGTATTTGCAGAACTGGAAAGAGATATATTTGGAGGAGGTGAATTGTTTTACCAGCCACTAAAGGATTTCTTGAAAAATAGAGGTGTCGAGGAACTGGAAAAAATACCTGATGGTGTATTTAGTGGATTGAAAAAAAATAAATTATCTGGAATATTCTTTTATTACAAGTACGGAGAAGAATTCCATTTCTGGTACCTTTACGATATGAACTCTGGCAAAATGCTTACAAGGAAGACCGATATTTTAGATTACATAAAGTGTAATCGTAATGAGATGAGAGTAATCCCAGACTTCTTCGAACAAATTTATGGTGCTAATAAACTTGTTCTTGAGAATATAGAGCAAACGTATAAGGAAATAGAGCTTAGCAACACACAGGATTCTCAACTTAAAGAGCTTAATAGATCCAGGAGCACTAAATTTATCAAAAAACTAATCGATGAAATCGAGTTGCAAATAAATGATTATCTGAAGGATTATCCAAATGACACTTCTATTGAACAGATATGGGAATCCCTCAAAGATAGACTTATCTCATTACCGCAAACGAAAAAGAGACTTCAAGAACTAAGGAGAATATGGAGAGAATATACGAAAGATGATGATTGGAAAACAATGATCAATAATATCGGAGAATTCCTGTTAGAAAAAGAAACTTTCAGAAAAAGCGGGGTAGAACCATTTGAACGTTCAAACCTTAAGTTGATAACTATTGACTTTGTTTCTTAATTATGAATTTTAAGCAATAGAAATCCTATATTCGCAATGTGTTTCCTTGTCTCGGGCTCAAATTCACCATGTCTTGCTTCTCAATCCCTACGTCTTTTGATTTACGGTTTTCACTCTTTCTCCGAAAGAGTTCATTCTTCATCACCCATCGCTGCCGCTTACACCACTTGGTTCTGCTACGCAGAACTTCAGGCTTGCTCAGGTCACATTATTCTCTCCTGCAAACTGCATGGGAGAGGGTTAAGTCGATTCTTGACCGTAACGATGCAGTTCCGTTTAGTTATGAATTACGTGGTTATTATGAGTTCTTGACTGTGCTGCTCTTAAGTTATCCAAAAAGAATATTACAAGACAGTTTAAAAATCTGTTACAGTGGAAATCTCTTGACCATAAATTTGTTTGGAAACTTTGGAAATGAGGCAATAACTATCATTTTAAATTTCATGCACCAAGTGAATGCCAAAATATTTAAGCACATTTCTCAATACCTAGTGTGCACGAGTCTGCCATCAGGTAATTGTGGAGTGAGGCAAAATGTCCATTTATGAGGGAGAAGTCGAGGTTGTTAACGTTGGTAGGGTAACAAGCGCTATTGATGGTTCATTGATTTATCAGGTTGCATTCGGAAAAATTGGTAAGCCTGCAGAAGGGATGCCAATTCCAGCAGGAAGTAAGGAAATCGCTGCGAATACTCTTATAATGTACTTTCAGAGCGAAAAAGAGGCACCATATAAGGTTGGAACTAAGTGGAAATTGAGTGTTTCAGAAAGTGGTAATGTATCTCTTACAAGGAAAAGATGAAGATGGAGGAGGATATAGAACCTTTCATAATGTCCCACAATGACAGGGAATTTAGGTCCCAACCATTCTATGTGGATTATAATATGAGGGTAGATAAGACGGTTGACTCCTTTCTCTATCTACCAGGGATTCAGTCCTCTTTTGGTAGGGAAAATAATATGTTTAATCTTGAGGTAGAAGATATAGACGATCCAGAATATTTGAGCGAGATTGAGTTAATTCAGATTGAAGCAAGCCTCAAGGATTATTCTGAAGGAAGATTCAAGCGTGGTTCGATTGACGATCTCCTTAAAGACTTAAATGATTAACCCTAGGTGAATTTCTTGGGGGACTGGGAATTCGAGTGGAGCGATACGTTTAAGAAATTATACAAGAGCAAGGACAATTCCATTAAACCTAAAGTGAACGAAACGCTGAGAGAATTGGCCACAAATGACCCGTTTAAGTTCGGGAAGAGAAAGAAAGGCCTCAAATATTCTAATAATGCATATGCTGTAAAGGTGAATAAATCCAATAGAATAGTATACGAGCCTCTAGTCCAGGACGGCAGGAAGGTAATCAGACTCCTAAAAGTCTGTGACCACAAGACAGTTTATGGTCATGATTGATATATAGTATTCGATTAAAACTTTAATCAAATCTTGACCAGTCCATTTAGTATATTTTTGGGATGTCTTTAACATCCTGAGGGTAATCTCAATCCTCCTGCCACCAGATATATGATCGTATCCCTGTATTCCTGTGCCTTGAATCCATATGAACGCTTGAATGCAGTACGGATTTTGTTGTTCAATCCTTCAATAACAGCTGAATTTATTCCAGAACTTATTGCGTCCGATATGCCATCAATGTGCTTCTTCATTGACTTTCCCCATCTTAATTATATCAGGCATTCTTGATCTGTATGTCCATGATATCTATTTTGTCAGATACCCCTATGCAATGGGCACATTCACCTGCCATAATCTTTGAAGTACAATCTCGAAATGAAATTCAAATAATGTCTGAAGATCGAAGGATTTTACAGACACAAGACTATCCCCTCATTTCCTGATGTAAACGCCGGTTCATAATTTTGCATTTTCGCCGGAATAAAAGTGATCCAGATCTCCGATTTAATCTTGGTTCATTTGTGTATGCAGAAAGGAGTCATTATTGTGAAGGTTGTAGGGGTGGAGAATGAAAAGGGACATGAAGGAAATTGAGATGAGTAACAAAAAGATAGCAAAGTATCTAAGTATGTCCAAAATACAGTAAGTAAAATACTCAGAAAAACTAAGATACAGGACAAAATGAAGAGAAGGAGGAGATTTTACTGCAACATCCCATTCGGGTAAAGAATGAAAGAAGGGAGCCTTATGCTCCAAGACGAGGAGTTACCCACAAGATCAAGAACGCATATCCCTTGCCAAACATGATTTCAAGTCTTATTAAATAATATACAAGATCAAAACTTGATCCTTACAGAGAGCAGAATAAGGTCCTCATAGATAAATACAATCTGTAGGCTTTAAAGATAATGGAAGCGATTCGAAAACTGGGATGTGATGGAAGATACACAATACTGAAGAATTTATTACCAATAGAAAGAAGTGGTGAAATGAATGAGCGAAAAGTTATTTGAGGTGGATTGATTTTATCACGATGTAAATGTTAACGTGACTTTACATCTTCTTTTTATTAGTATATCATGGAACACGCAATTTAGCCATTTTCTGTAAATCTGTCTGTGGGTACACAGGATTTTCATTGTCTTCATGTTCAATTTATTCCGTATTTTCATATGTACATAATG
>NZ_JBLSDF010000054.1:0-7837 GCF_052315355.1 Cuniculiplasma thermophilum | reverse complement strand
TGCTGATCCCATGAATAAAGCTTTACTTTCGCATAGCAGTCAATTCATGGCTGGAATGCGGATTCCGCATTACGTTTAATTGGAAATGTGAAAAGATCGGTCATAAAAAGAATTCTCATGGGAGGTTTATAGGAAAAGTCTATAGCCTATAATGTCAGTCTCTATAACGGTACATCCGGTTTGACAAATCTTCAATATTCCGGAGAGGGGAATCTCATAATTTCCTTTTCCTCACCATCAGGAGCACCTCCATTCTCTGGCACAATGACAGTCAAAGGATCATCTTCAGCAAGCAGCGGAACCTATCATATCAAAATATATGCAACCGGCTCTGATCCTTCCATATCCAATGCAACAATCACAGTTACTTATAAATCAGGGGCCTCAGGCTCTCCTTCATATATTCCCTATTTTCTTGGGTTCATCGTCATTCTGATCGGGCTTATAGGAGTCATTGTGGCACGTGCCTATTCCAATTCCAGGAGAAAGGAGGTTGGCGCATCCGCCCTTGTGATTTCATCCATAGTGGCCATCTACCTTCTTGTCTACGATACCAGCCTCAGGACACTTGCGCCGGACCATTATTATGGTCTAATACTTTTTCTGATTTTATCCATAATAGGTTTTATAATCACTGTGAGCATCAGATCACTTCAAAGGATAGCAAGCCTCACACTCTTCCTGGGTTCGCTGGCATTTGCCATTCTCATGGTGAGCGATGTCTTTTTTGGGCTTCCTATATCAAAAAGCTCAGGAATATCTCCAGCCATAGGGTGGAACTACCTGTTTGGCTTTGGACTCACTTCTGTATCATTCCTGTCAATATCACTGGCATTTTCCATTTTGTTCATTTCAGTAATGGTACTTGCAGGTGCTTCCCTGAGCATTTTTGAAAAATCTAAAAATTAAATATTTAATTATTTTTTCCTTTAAGATCTATGACAAATCTGTATTTCACATCAGATTTAACCACTCTGTCATAGGCCTTGTTGATCTCCTTTGGGCTGATCATTTCTATGTCCGCTGTTATGTTGTGTTTGCCACAGAAATCCAGCATTTCCTGGGTTTCCCTGATTCCTCCGATATTTGAACCCGCAAGCGTCTTTCTACCTCCCACAACTGCTCCTGCGAACACATTGTAGGAATTTCCCTTCTCTGGAAGTCCAACAAGAACCAAGGCTCCCTCTGGTTTCAAAAGGGAAAGGTACAGATTGATATCATGGACAGCTGGAATAGTGTCAAGAATAAAATCAAACTTTCCTGTGTGCTTCTTCAATTCATTTCTGTCCTTTGAGAGTATGACATCGGATGCCCCAAGTCTCTTTGCCTCGTCTATCTTTGAACTTGATGTTGTTAGCACCGTGACTTCTGCCCCCATTGCCTTTGCAAGTTTGACACCCATATGGCCGAGACCACCAAGTCCCGCCACTGCAACTCTGTCTCCCTTTTTTATGTCCCAGAATCTGAGTGGTGAATATGTTGTAATTCCTGCACATAAAAGGGGAGCTGAAGCTGCAAGATCAAGATTTTCAGGAATTCTTAATACGAAATCTTTGTCAACCACAATCTGACCTGAATATCCACCATAGGTTACTCCTCCCAGATGGCTGTCAGGAGAATTATAGGTGAAAATTGTGTTATCGCAGTAATGCTCATTGCCCTTCTTGCACTCCTCGCAATTTCTGCAGGAATCCACCATGCATCCCACACCAACCTTGTCTCCCACCTTGTAATTATTCACATTTTTTCCAACCTGTTTTACAACACCAACAATTTCATGACCTGGCACAACGGGATATTTTGCCCCTCCCCATTCATTGTTTGCAGTGTGTATATCACTGTGGCAGATACCGCAGTACTGTATATCTATGAGAACATCATTTTCTCCCACTTCTCTCCTCTCAATATTCATCTCATGGAAAATTCCATGGGGCTCATCAACACCATAAGCTACTGTTTTCATATTTCGTCCTCACGGTAAGAATTATTTTAGCATAGTTAAGATTTGGGAATATTTGGGAAAAATAAAAGTCACTATTAAGAAAATATCGTAGTCTTCTACATTATCAAAGTCTCTTGTTCTGAAGAAATGAATCAGTTCCTATGAGAGGTTTTTGCGCTTGGGATCTAAATAGGTACAGAAACAATTGATAAAATTTCTAAGAAAGGAGTTACAATCCAATCTCCTTTACCCATTCAAATTTCTTCCTGAACCTAATCTCCAAAGGACCTGCCCTTATCTGGAAAAAATGTGCAGATAGATGAATTAAAAATAATCCAGATCTATATTCATTTCCAGTGATTTCATCTCTTCCATGCTCAGTTCCAGATCGCCCGCAACAAGATTTCCCTTTACCTGTTCCTTATTCTTCGCACCTGGAATCACTGCTGCCCCCTTTTGGATAAGGTAGGCAAGGGCTACACTTCCAGGTTCGCATTTGTGCCTTTCTGCAATATTTCGCAATTCGTTGAACAACCCAGAGGCAGCCCTGATATTTTCAGTTCTGAAAAGAGCATCAGAAGATCGTATTTCCCCGGAGGGGAGGTGTTTCTCATCATATTTGCATGTCAATAGGCCTTTGGCAATAGGACTGTATGCAATCATAGTTATCCCGTGCTCCCTCATCAATGGAAAAGTCTCTTCCTCCACCTCTCTCTGTAATATATTATAACGCATCTGGTTTGAGACAAGATCGTGGTCTTTCAGCAAATTCAAAACTTCTCTTATCAGTGGTGCCGGAAAATTGCACACTCCAATGTGTCTGATCATACCCTCATCTGCAAGTTTTTCCATTGCGGAAACTGTCTCCCTGAGTGGTACATAATTATCCGGCCAGTGGAGCTGGTAAAGGTCAATATAATCAGTTCCAAGTCTCTTCAGGGAATTCTCACATGCCCTTATTACATCTCTGTATCTGAAGTGAGGAGGTGCAACCTTTGTGGCAATTATGAAATCCTTCCTTTGAAAATGTTCTGTCGCGGATTTAACAAGAGTCTCGGAATGCCCCATTCCATAAACTTCAGCAGTGTCTATGTAATTTCCCCCGTTTTTCAGAGAATATTCAATGGCATTGATTATATCTTCATCGCTGTAATCATTACCCCATCCTATTTTGCCAGCCTGCCATGCGCCAAATCCAACCACCGGTATCTTGAGTCCACTCTTTCCAAGTTCAATTTTTTTCATAAACATGTAAGTGGAATCATGGTTTGTTAAGAAATTTATTTCCATGCTGTTTCCTTATAAATAATGGATCGATAAACCTTAATTAAAATATGTCCATACGTCAGTGCCCTGAAAAATAGTATATCTGATAAATGAAGGTATATGACGACTTGGGGCTAAAAATTGCCCTTCCATAATGGGCCTCAGCACGAGTTGAGGATCTGTTTCCTGCTATGAAATGCCGATCAGAGGAAGGCGAAAAAATCCCCGTGGGTCAGTGGAATCAGGATAATGAATGATTCCCGTTAGATCGGGGAAAAGATCAAAAAAAGGGACGATAATTCATGGACAGGAATTCTGAAGTTGAACTTGAAAATCCTTCGGTAAATCGGATTGTTTCAATTGTGAAGCAGTATGTTGATAGTTATGAGATAGAGGTATCTCCCCTTTCCATAAGGTTCAAGTTCCTTGACAGTGACAATCCAGATATTTCTAAAAAATTTTCCGAGCTCAATAGGGCACTTATGGAGCAAGGGTATATTGCACAGCTTGTAAAGGACTATGAATATTATATAGTAGTTTCCAGAATGCCTCAGAGAAAATTTACCTCCATAAAGGTCAATATTATTCTTCTTATACTGACGATCCTTTCCACACTATATGCAGGATACCTGTTTTCGGAGGACTTTGTTCCAAAGGGCCCCTATCTGTTTTTGAGAACACTGATGTACAGTGCGCTCTTTTTCTCAGCACCTCTTTTAACAATACTTGGCGTTCACGAACTTGGGCATTACTTTGTTGCCAAACACTACGGTGTCAGAGCTTCCCTTCCCTTCTTCATACCATTTATCCCCCTGGCATACTCCATAGGCACCTTTGGTGCATTTATATCACTTCGTGATCCCTTTCCAAACAGAAAGGTGATGGCAAACATTGGTGCAGCAGGTCCAGTAGCTGGTTTTCTCACAGCTCTGCCTCTGCTCTTCGTGGCAGACTATCTACAGAAAACGATGATTCATGTGAAGAACTTTTCACCATATTTCCTTCACTATCCCTTAATTTACAATCTTCTGGACCTGCTACCTGTAAAGCCTCCTGTGTTTCCAATGGTATTATCAGTGTGGGTCGGTATATTTGCAACCGCAATGAACCTGATTCCTGTTGGCCAGCTGGATGGTGGCCACGTACTCAGGGGTATAGTCGGGAGAAAATCAATAATAATAAGCTACGGTTTTCTTCTTCTCCTTTTCTATCTTGGTCTCAATTACTTTGGCTGGATTCTCATAGCAATTCTCGTGATGTTCCTGGGACTTGAACATCCACCAGCACTGGATGATTCTACACCTGTGGGCATGAAAGAGATCGCAATCGGAATTATTGTTCTCGTGATGTTCATTCTCTCGTTCACGCCTGTCCCATTTTACATCTGAATGACAACTGTTCATTTTAAGGTGTTTTGAAAATTTGTCTTATTATGAGGAAATACTACAAAAACTATTTGTGTGATGAGGGCAATTTTGAACTATGGCTGATCGACTGAGGGAAAATACCATTGGAATGAGCCGATTAATATGGCAGGGATGGGGAATGACGGCCCCAGCGGCTGATATTGCATTTCTTCTGGGAGGAATAGCACTGGTTGCCCTTGGTGCGACTCCCCTTTCCATACTCATCGGTTTTCTGATCTACCTGACGATTCTGAACACCTCCTATAGGTTTTCAAGGATATATGTATCAGCCGGAAGTGACTTTACATATGTTGGAAAAGGCCTCGGAGGTTTCATGGCAACATTCGAGGGCTGGAATCTCCTCTTTGGGACAATGTTTGCCTTTGCCGGTTTTGGCATGCTTGGTCTTGCCGCATTCTTCGACATATTTGATTCCAGTATTGTTACTTCTTACCTCTGGATTCCCATTGCCCTTGCACTTAATGTACTGACCTTTCTGATTCTCTACAGAGGTATTGTTTTTTCAACTTCCTATCAAATGATCAGCGGAATAATAGAATTTATTGTTCTTGTTTCAGGAGGAATTGGTTTAATCATACTTGCAGGAAAGAACAACACCCTTGAGGTTTTCAATCCATTCATCTCCAGCGGAGGCATAGTTGGGTTCATTCACTCCCTGACACTCTCAGTTGTGACATTCATAGGGCTTTCCATAGCATTGACATCCATATCGGAGGAGGCCAATATACCAAGAAGGAATGTCCCACGATCCCTGATTGTTTCTTCCCTGGTAATAGGAGGTACCATCATTTTTCTATCCTATGCAATGACAGTGGCCTGGGGATACAACAACATGCTATCCTTCGGAAACTCACTGGACAATGGTCTGGTTCTATTCAATAAACTCAGCCCTGTTATGTTCGGCCTGCTCTTCATTTTTACTGTTAACAGCTTTATGGGAAACAACATATCCATGGGCACATCCATGACAAGGATATTCTATGCCTTCTCAAGGGACGGTGTGATATTTCCCAATTCATTTTCCAGGCTTGATAGGAGAGGAACTCCAGTCAATACAACATACTTCATATTGATAGTTTCAGTGTTTCTCTGCCTTTCCTTCGGACTTTACTTCGGTCCAGTAATTGGTGGTTATGTCCTTCTCTTTGCAGACGCTTTCTTCTCATTTCTCATAAGGTCCATATCATCAGCGAGTCTCATAGTTGACACATTTCGCAAGGGTAAGATGAATCTGAGGAGCCTATTTGGATATCTCGTAATTCCCATCATATCCATAGGCCTCCTGGGAACAGTTCTAATATCCAATTTCATACCGCTTCCCGTGTATCCATACAACTATGCCTCCATAATAGGAATAGTCATAATCGGAGTTATCTTGCTGATCACAGTTTATACGGCCAGAAAGCATCCTGAAATAGTATCAAGAGCAGGAGCAACATCTGTTGAGGACATACTGGAATATGGAGTTTCAGGATGATACATTTAGTATGGGTTTTAGAAAGTAAGCGATTTATGAAATTAAGTTTATAAAAATTGAATTTTGAGGGCTTTTAAGCTGATTTTCCCAATTGAATTATGATCCCATTTCGTTTTCTCACTTTTACGGAACTCCCAGTCGAGGAATAATAAAATAATGTAATATGATTCAAATCCTGATATGTACCTTCTGTTAACAATAAATTCAGCTCATTTTATAAGTTAGTGAATGAATTATTTGAAAAATGAAAAAATTCATATTGGCAACTCTTTTGCCAATGAAACGGAAGGATTAAATGAATATTCATCCCCTGCGTTCCCATAGAAATGAACTGTGTCTGATGATTGATAAAAGTAAACTTCCAAGGGGCTCCCATCTGTGTTAATTACCTTAAAATTATCCAAGGTAAACGTATTTAAGGTAATTGATTCCTGAACAATGATCGATATGGAAGTTAATGCAGCGGCGATCGATGTTAGAAGTCCGATCTCTGCAAAGGCAAGTGTAAGTTCATCAGCTAAGTCTTCTGCTGAACCAGCCAATGGTATTATATCTGTAATTGCATTAATTGCGAATGCCACACCAACAGCAGCTGAGAAAACACTTACTCCATTCTCCACCTGCTCAAGGTAGTTATTTGCATTATTCGATTCATTTGCTATGTAAGACAAATCCAAACTGCTGTAAACATCACCGACACCAAGTTGATATGCGTGACTGGGGGTAATCCCAAGCATGTTGATTGCTGTTGACCAGTAATCGGCAGTTTCAGATGCATTTCCATTATTGGCCACATTGTAGACGTAGCTTACCTTTACCTGAGGGTTATTCGCCCCAATCACCTGCATTGTGGTTACAGTTGGCCCTGGCGTTGCAACACAGTAATAAGTACCATCATTATTCCTTTGAGTTGTAATGTAATATGGCCTGAATTCCAGGGCTTCAAAGGAAACGTTTGAGATGTAGTTTATTGACATGTTCTCCCCGGGAACGTTAAGGTCTATTGCTGTTTCGGATGAATAGGGCAGGGTTGCCTCGTATGATGAGGTTGTAGACTGAAATGTACCTGATTGATTCTGTGTGTACTGTGCTGAATTGAATTCCATAGTTATATTTGCAGTTACGCCAGTAGAAGACAGAACGAAATCAGAATATGAAGGCAGGTTCATGCTTGAATAGAGAAGCGGAAGCATTCCTGTCCATGTTTCAATCTTGATTGTCTTATCAACAACAGATGGTGTGCACGGGTTTCCATTTCCGCCCCCTCCTCCACCACCTATTTCCCTGAAGCTCTTCTCCTTAACCATGTTCGGGGTTGCACTTCCATTAATTTTTCTCTCAAATACGGGCTTCGAGAGATTGAAATAGACTGTGCTGGACAGATTCAACGGACTCATTCCATGATAAAATTCGAATGATTCAATGGAATTAAATACAGGATTGAATGGGGAATATTCAATGTTGTTGAAATAGTCAAAACCGTATAATGTATTGTTTCTTATGTAGGAATAGGTTGCCTCCTCCATTAAAGATACTCTGTACTTCTGATTTTGAACCACATATCTCCATGCCTGTGCTATGTTGAGAAGGGAAGGGCTGTTGACATATCCTGTTATCATTCCATAGCTATCCGATCTCCCGTTGAAAACATCCACTACGTAAGGATTATCTGAAAGATTGTACGTTATATTCTTACTTCCGAAGTTTCCTCCAGTTGTGATCCAC
>NZ_JBLSDF010000053.1:0-8162 GCF_052315355.1 Cuniculiplasma thermophilum | reverse complement strand
GAATCATATCTGATGAAATGGATATCATGGGCATACAGATCAAGGATGCCCGATATAATCAGGCTTGGAAAAACCATAAAGAGACATCTCAAGGGCATCCTTGAGGCCATAAAATCTGGAATAAATTCAGCTGTTGTTGAATGATTGAACAACAAGATCCGTACTGCATTCAAGCGTTCATATGGTTTTAAGGCACAGGAATACAGGGATACGATCATATATCTGGTGGCAGGAGGATTGAGGTTACCCCCAGAATGTTAAAGAGATCCTCCCTGTCTTCTCCTTTACATATTATGGGTGAGGTGAAACAGAATATAGTTTTCATTACACGACAGAATGAAAATGATATATTCAGGTCCGTTTCTAATCCCACCATTGAGATTAGGAACTGGAAATATATTACACCTGCAATAGAGAATTAAAAGATCACTGGAAGAGTTGAAAGAATTCGGTCCTTTAATGAAATGATACAGAAAAGCATACGTTACAATAAATTGAAAGAGATAATTGGCAGCATATCATCAAAGAGTGTGGGTATTGCAGTGTGCAGAACCGTCGTATCCATAACTTCCGATTGTGAAGTCTCAAAGGGAAATGAGAGGAGTATGTGAAAGAGTGAACAAAATTCTGGAAAGGTCCAGGAATAGGTATCCTTAAATATACACATCATTTGTGCATTAAGTTTGACGAGTTTTCATTTGCACTTTGGCAAATTTATAAAGTTAAAATTTTTATTTGATGAATCTTCTGAAGCCAATAGTTAAAATAAAATATTCTTGATCAAATGCTCTCTTTGTCTTACACGTTTACACTGCTCATAGGTAAAAAATAGTGAGATATTTAAAAGTAAACGGTTACTCAGAATATAAATAGCATTATCTGGTAGCTTTGTCTACCCATTTTACACCCTTTACCGCATAGAACATAATAAACAGGGAACCTATAAGTAATATTGAAAAGATCTTTACCGAAATTACATCTGAAATTTTTTGGTTAAGCAGAATGGCTAAACAATAATAAATTATGGCCATTCCAGACACTACCCCAAAAATAATTCGATTTCTTCTGTTCCATTCTGCTCGGATTATAAAATGTGAAAGGAAATTCTCTATTTTTCCCAATTTAAACACCTTCAAATACATTGATTCACTATTGGCTCAAATCCAGGAGCGGGATTTGTATTTAAGAGAGGATAAGGAACAGTTACTGTTGTGAACCACAGGTTTGTGTTAGAATAACCCACCCCAAAATAGATTCCCTGAAAGCCTCCCATAGCGTCAATAAGTTGCAGAAATATCGCTGTAATAGCTATGATAGCAATTACAGCTGAAAAAGCTGTTAATAACGCATCAGCTGAAATGCCCAGAAAACCTGCTATTACCGGAGCAGCCCTACTTACTAAAAACCCAACACCACTTAATGCAAGAAGAGTCATATAGGTTATCAATCTTTCAGTGTTTTCCTGATTGAATGACAGTATGAATGAGTTATTGGGGCCTATTTCATCTGTCCAGCAAAGTATTTTGTCAACACTTATGTTTTTAGGACCAATATTTTGAGCAATCTGTTTTACATCCACCATTCTGTTTTCCATAATGATTGATCTTTCAATCATTAAATTTGAATGATTAATATTTGATAAGTGTCTTCCTGCTGTAAGAGTAATTACAGAAGCACTTGCAAGATGGTTGTTATGGACAATGGCAGGTTGAATACCTGGGCCTAAAAACATTACTGCAATTATTATAGCAGTTATTTCCAATAGTGATCGGTTTAAATTCATAATAAATGAGTAAGATTTTGAGATATATATGTTTATCATTTATATATGACTATACAATTGAGCAATCTGAAAATTTAATCCTAACGCCGCAAAGATAATTATGATGCAAATCTGCTTTAAACATAAGTATTTCAATTGCAGTATGTATTTTGAATATGATGAAAATTCTTATCGCAAAATAACAGGGAAGTATGCCCAGGGATTAAATTGAATATAACTTACAATTCGCATTAAAGGGTAGTAAGATATAGACTCAAATAAAACGTGAATATAAAATGTCCAATTAGGTTCAATTTAAAGAAAAAAGAAATGCCAGTAATTTAATCATCTTTTGTTCTATTAAGTTGAGAAATACTTGAACTCACTTACAGAAATGAAGAGTGAAACTGTAAAGTACCATTATTCCAAACCGAGAACATTCCTGATCTAAGCATTTAAGTGTGTATTTCCATTCTCTTATCTATGGAAGAAATGGAGCAGAACATTGGATTCACTACTGGACAGAATGACAGTGATGTATTCAGATTTGTTCTCAATCCTAAAGTGGAAATCAAAAAGTGGGAATATGTTACATTATCAATCGGTTCGTTTAAGATCATTGGAAGGGTTGAAAGGTTACAGTCTTTCAATGAGATGATTCAGGAGAGTATAAGTTACGAAAAACTTAAGGAAATAATAAGAAACATTTCAACAAAAAGCGTGGATATCGCCGTATGCAGAACTGTTGGCTCTATAAATTCTAATGGTGAAGTATTTAAGGGAAACAGAATACTCATAAGACCAGGGGAACCTGTGAGAAGATCAACCGAAGAGGAAATGAGAACCCTTTTTGGTTATTCAGAGAATGATTCAGTAGTTCTTGGGACTCTTTCCAATTACAAGTCGGTAGGTGTGGGTGCATCCATAAATGGCCTCAGAAGACATGTGGCCATTATGGCCCAAACAGGGGCAGGAAAAAGCAATACTGCAGCAGTGATGATAGAGGAACTTATCAGGAAAGGTGCAACCGTTGTTGTCCTTGATCCACATGCGGATTATGCTCTGATGAAGGCGGAGAGAGAAATTGGTGATTATGCAAAGGTGTTCAAAACACCCCTGAGTACGGGAAGGTACAGTAAGGAACTTAATGCGCTGACAGAGCAGTTCACAATTCGATTCCAGGATCTTGATGAGAACGATCTTTTTGACATAATGAGAATAGATGATGAATGGACAACCCTGAGAGAAATAACCAGAAAGATACTGGAGGGAACCAGGGGAAAGGGGGATCTTGATGATTTTATCAGGTCATATCAGTCCCTTGAAAAACAGGAACGAGGAAGAATATCTGGAAGAATAGCACTTTTAAAAGCAATAAGGGGAATATTCGGAAATACAACCACAACTCTTGATTCATATCTGAAGGAGGGACAGCTCTCCATACTTGATCTCTCAGGGCTGGATCAGGATGTAATGTCCTATTTCTGTCTCAGGGTTCTCGATGAAATATATGATGCAAAGGTTGCGGGAACCTTCAAATATCCTGTGTTCCTGTTCATAGAGGAGGCCCATAATTTCGTTGGAAGAGAAAACAAAGGAAAACTCCCTGACCTCATAAAGAAGATTGCCTCTGAGGGTAGAAAATTTGGAATGTTTCTTGTGGTTATTACACAGAGGCCAGGAAAGATAGATCAGGACGTTCTCAGTCAGTGTAATTCCCAGATCATACTCAGAATTACAAATCCTATGGATCAGAGGGCCATTGAGGAGAGTTGTGAAGGTGTAAGTGCAAGCGTCATAAATGATCTCCCGTCCCTGAACACAGGTGAGGCAGTTCTAGTGGGTGAGTTCGTCAGATTCCCTGTGATAGTTAAAATAAGAAAGAGAGAGACAAGGGAAGGAGGTGGGGATGTGGATGTTGTCAGTTTACTCAGGGAATCTCTGGAGGAGAGGAACAGAAGATTAAACCCTGTTGAAAACAGAAAAATTCTCAGAGGATTGCTTGAAGACTAGAAATAAAAAATATAAAATCTGATGTGCAGATAGAGAGGTAGAAAGAAAAATGGCCAGATTTATGCATGTATCGGATACCCATCTTGGGGCTGTGCAGTACGGAATTGAAGAAAGGGAAAATGACTTTTACGATGCCTTTTCAGAATCCATAAATATTGCCATTGATAACGATGTTGATTTTATAATACATTCAGGAGACCTTTTTGATTCAAGCAGACCTTCGAACAGGGCACTGACCGTCCTCAAGGAAAATATGCTCAAGTTATATGAAAAGCATATTGAAATGATATGCATTCCAGGAGACCACGACAGGCCGAGAGGACGGGACATAACAGCTCACGGGATTTTCGACTTCGTTGGTCTCAGAATGTTGGGGATGGACAATCTTGAATTTATGAGAAAGGAAGATGTGGATATAGGCGGCATTGGGAATATGAAGCTGTATCAGTCCGATATACTTAAGGAAATATATGCCCAGGCCAACGAAAAGGCGTCCCATATGAAGAAATGCATATTTGTATCTCATCAGGCCATCGATCCTTACTTTCCCGAGGAGCAGTGCGAGGCAAAAAAATCCGATCTTCCTGTGAATTTCACCTATATGGCATTTGGACATGTGCATCAGTTCCGTGAGGAGAAGATAGGCAGATCCATATTTTCCTATGCAGGATCAACTGAAGTGAAGGCCACCAAGGAAATTCCAGGACTCAACAGGCAGGGGAAAGGTGTGAACATAGTTGAAATAGAGGATGAAGCAGAGGTAAAGAGAATACGCCTGAAGAGTACGAGAATGCAGTATGACCTGGTAGGGAGCGCTGAGGAGATATTTTCAAAAATGGATCAGGTAATTAAGGAAAATCATGACAAAAAGCCTCTCCTGAATATCACCTTGACAGAGAGGATTGACAACACATACCTGAAGAATAAAATTAGGGATTATTCAGATTATTTCATAATCAGAACACCAAGATTTGAATTGAGGGAAAGTAAGGGAACCGTGGAAGTCGGTTCTTCCAGAAAACAGAATGAACTTTTTGTAAAGTACTTTGAAAGTGAAGGAAAGGGAAACATAGCCTATGAAATTTTCAAGGAACTTAGAAATGGGGACTTTTCTGAGGAGGAGATAAGAAGGCTTGCCAGGGAGGGTTCAGATGCTGATTGAAGAGATAGATATGAAACACTTTCTGTCACACAAGGACTCAAAGATCGGATTTTCGACAGGAGTCAATATTATAATAGGTAAGAACGGAGCGGGAAAGTCATCCATTGTTGACGCAATGAGAATGGCACTATTCGGTAACAGCGATATTGAGAGAAAAATTATATCCTATAATGAAACGGAGTCCAGTGTGACTGTGAAATTCAGGCACAACATGCATACATACGAAATAACGAGAACACTGGAAAATAAGAGGGGAAGAGAAAACACAAAAAAAGCATTCATGACAAGGGATGGAATAAAAATCGGGGAAGGGGCGAATGAGGTAAATCAGGCCGTGGAGAGGGAACTTGAAATTGGGAAGGTTGCCTTCCTGAATTCTGTATATGTTAAGCAGGGTGATATTGACGGGCTTATAACATCCAGGCCTGCTGAAAGAAAGGACATAATGAGCGAGATAATAGGACTTAAGGATTACGATAAAGCATTGAAAAACCTTGATCCCATAATAAAAAATCTGGAAAATGAAACCAGGGACTTTGATGCAAAAAGAGAGGAAGGAAGGGATATATCAAAGAGAATTGAAACCTATAGGGAGGAAATTGAGAGGAATCGCATAAGGAAAGATGAAATTGAGGAAAATATAAGAAAACTTGAAAAAGAACGTGACAGCATTTTCATAAAAATACAGTCCATAGAAAACAAGAAAAGAACCATGGAACAGTATAATAAGGAAATTAATGAGATGAACAACAAAATATTGACACTGGAGGCAGAAATAAAGAAACTTGAACAGCAAAAAAAGGAGTACGATTCAAACAGAGATGAACTTGAAAAAATGAGGAATGATGTAAGATATCTTAAGAGAAGAGAGATCAGGGAAATGATTCGGAGGATGAATGAAAATAGTGAAATAGAGAAGGAAATTGAAAAACAGAAGAAAACTATGGATGAATACAGAACTCAACTGGAAAAAATGGAGAATCTGAAGGAAAGTTATGAAAGATATGAAGAAATGCAGAGGAAATTTTCAGAAATGGAAGATGAAATGAAGCTTCTCTTGAGATTTAAGGAAGAATATGAAAAATACAGGAGTTTGTTTGAAGAGAACAGAAAAAAGATTGAAAATACCAATAAACAGAGGGCAAGAATAATTGAGAAAATTGGAGATAAAATTGATCTTCAATCTCTCACGCTGGACTATGTAGAAAAAAGAAGAATTGAAAAGAGAGAAGAGTTGAGAGAACTTGAAAGGAAAATTTCTGAGGAGAAATCAAGTATAAATGAAAACAGAAAGAGGATAGAAGAAATAAGGGAAAAAATGGATCAGTTGATGGCCTCTCCTGTCTGCCCACTATGCGGTCAGAGTATAGAAGGGCATAAACATGATGAAATTTTCCAGGAGTTTAATCAGGGAATTAATAAGATTAATACTGAAATTGAAGGCTCGAATAACCACATAAAGGCCCTTAACATTAAGAGGCAGAGAGTGGAAGATGAACTGAAAATAATTGAATCCAGAGAGGTCAATGAATACATCAACCTTATGGAGACCCTGAAGGAGAATGAAAAAGCGGAGAAGGAGTATCTTATTAAAATAGAAGAAAACAATGAAAACAGGGAAAAATACGAAAAGAATCAATTAGCTCTTCAGGAGATGGGAAAAAAAATTGAACTGCTGCGTGAACCTTACAGGAAATACGTTGAACTGACAGGCAGGATTGAGTCCATAAGAAAACTCAACCTTGAACAGACAATTAAGGAAAAGGAAGAAAAATTTAATGATAACCAGAGGGCACTAAGGGAATATGCAGATCTTGTGAGATTGATAGAAAATGGCCTTAAGATTAAGGATCTGGAGGATATTGAAAACAGAGTTGAACTGTTCTCTAAAAAAGTGCAGGATAAGGGGCCAATGCTGGAAATTGATAAAAGAATGGAAAGTATAAAATTCTACAATGAACAGATACAGGAGAAAATAGCCTTAAGTGAACCCTTAAAAAAAGATATATCCCTGGAACCCCAGTACAGAAAAAGTCTAAGGGAAATTGATGAAGAAATTGAAAGAACGAGAAAGGAAAAGGAAGAAATAATAAGGGATACATCATCAAAGAAGGCCGAAACCGAGAAGTTAGAAAAGGATATGGAGGAGATTGAAAGGTATCTGAAGAATACAGAATCTGCAATGAAGAGTCTCCAGTTCCTCTCAAAATTAAGGAAGGCCATATCGAGGGACGGAATCCCCAGGGCTTTGCGGGGAATTGCGGTTGAAAGCATTTCAGTCCAGGCCAGAAATATCATATCACGATTCAATCTTGCCATTGAGGATGTCAGGCTATCAGATGACCTTGATGTGGAAATAATGCAGGATGGTTCAATAAAGGATCTATCCCAGTTGAGTGGCGGAGAACGAACCTCCCTTGCAATAGGCATAAGACTTGCAATTGCCAAATATCTAGGTGGTGATATGAGTACCATCATAATGGATGAGCCCACAGTATACCTTGATGAAGAGAGGAGAAACGATCTCAGGGACATAATCAAGTATTCCATAAAGGAACTGAGCGATGAGAACATATTTCCACAAATCATAATAATAACACACCACGAGGAGCTAGAAACTGCCGCCGATGTGGTATATGAGGTCAGGAAGGAAAATGGAGTCTCTTTTGTGGGCACGACTTAATTAATAATGAAATGAATATTAGGGCATTTTTCTGAAAATGCGCTCATCTTGATCTAGACGTGGAGCATTCCCCGTTGCAAGGAATTGAGTGAAGACACCTTTCTCAGCATACCCGTAGGGAACATAATCGCTTATTTTTTGAAACTGAGAAGGATTATGTTCTGAGTTTATAAATAGCAATAATATATATATAAAGTCCTATTCATATTATTATGGGAGTTTTGGAAAATATGAAGAGAGACAGAAAGAAGCTCATCTTCGCAATTTTTGCTGCAATTATCATGGTTGTTTCAACTGCTCTTGTTATTTATCATTACGAATCATCAGATCATGTTTCACCAAAGGGGTTGCCTGTGCATATAGGAGTGATGCTTACTGGAATCCAAAATTCAGATTCACCCTATACAACATATCCTGATTCAGGATTCACATACAATCTTTCAAACGCAAGTCTCACCCTGCTTGCCTTTGATCCCGAGTGGATCACAACTGGAGGAAACTTCGGAAGTAAGAATATAACGTACAATCTTTCAGATAATCCT
>NZ_JBLSDF010000052.1:0-8646 GCF_052315355.1 Cuniculiplasma thermophilum | reverse complement strand
CTTCCTTGTGGATATTCCCTTTGAATACATGGATACAACAAGATCATCAATACCAACATTACGCTGGTATTTCTCAAATAGAGCTGTCTGGAATTCGTTATCCCGATCCCTTGGAATTCTCAGATCATTGATCTTTCCGTATCTTGTTCCAAGATCCCTTTCGTAATATCCATTCCTTGATCCCTTCTTCTCTTCAAGGAATGCCTCTATCTCTCCCTTCATGAGAGATTCCATGAACTCCTTCACTGTCTTCCTTACAATCTCCGATATCTTTTTATCAAACTCTTCCATTATTCATTGCCTCCTTGAGTTGTTCTAAGGAGGCATCCTTTTATGTTTCATGAAATTTATCCATTGTTGATGGAGTTATTTCATTTGTTCTTACACAAAATTCGGGATACTATCTGGATACTCGATGAACGTTAAAACTTGGTTGGTTCTGAGTTACTGATCATAACTCAATATTGCTAAAAAAATTTTTTCCTTTCGAATACAAACAAAAACGAAGTTCATAATTTATAACATCGGTTTTTGAATAAAAATTATGGTTACTATAATGATTATTTACAAAAAACTAGTATAATGTTATTTATACTTTTTTAAAATTTAAATTGAGTTTATGGAAATATTTGAGGATATGAAAGTCATAGCCCCAAGGTTTATTGGAGATGTCAATACAACTGCCTCAGTGTTATTTGAAAGATAGAAATGGAAACCTTGGTTTGGGTTTAGATAGTAGAAGTTTGTATAATTATAATGAGAATTGCTTCCTTCAATTTCTGTAAAGAAGGTGTCTGCCCAGTATTGAGCGTATTTGGTATTCACCGTATAGAGAAATTTGTTTAGTTTAATACCCCTAACCTGACCAACTGTATTATTAAAGTTATAGTCACGACCTAGAATATACTGAACGCTTTTTTGCGAAGTTTCATCTAATGAAACTATAGTACTGCCTGATCCGCTAACTGAAGTTGCAGTATTGTTGGCCATAGACATATTGAAAGTTTTAGCGGATATTGAAACGTATGGGGATGTATTAACAATTTCTATTGGCAGTGGGTTTACTGTCACATAAGTTACACCCTTACCTGCGGTTATAATGATTCCGTCCTGAAGGGAATATGTCTCTGATATGACGAACTGGGTAGTTCCACCAGATGAGATTGAGCCCTTGAATTCTAATGTTGAATTTATTGTGTAATTATAGTAATGATAAGCGGTAGTTACGTTGTAATAACCTATTTCAAATACAAAAACCTGATTTGATACAGAAACCTGTGATCCCAATCCACCATAGTATGCAGTTAAGTAGCTCTTCTTGTTTACATTTTTTTCTATTATTAATTGATTTGATTCCTGGGACTTCATATAGTTATCAAAACCTCCAGATGTTGTAAAACCCCAACCTATTTCGTTCCGATCCCCACCATAATCTTGAACCTTAATCTCATAAGCCCCCGGTTTAAATAATAGACCCTTAGGTTCATCAAAGAAAAATTGGTGCCATCCACTTGAATTTATTTGCTGGTCATAAATCGAGACAATTACATTACTGTTTGTGGCATTTAATATTGTTATATTTATTTTATTTTGAATATTACCACTAACGTAATTCGAAGGCACAATCGAAAAATTTAAAAGATAGAGGGTAACATAATTAATGTATTGTTCATTAGTTACGTTAAAATATTGAAGAGCATAATCAGAAGTCCCCCAATTTGAAGGTACTGGACCAACAGGAAGGGAAAATGTGATATTTAGATATTCCACATTCTTATCAACGGTGATGTACCCCGAAGAAATATTACCAACATAATTGCCCACTGCAGGTATCTGATAATAATATTGTGAGTTATTTCCAAGACTAAAATCTATGCTTGAAGATGTACCACTTAACTGGGTTCCATTGATTGTGGCATTCCATTCAGTTCCAGTAGGCAAACCTACCTCATTTACTATCACTGTTGAATTTGAGGCTGCAACATGAGGTGTATACCCCAACAGGAAATAATAGGGATTATAACTTGAAGATATGGCATCGTGAGAGATAAAAAACTCTGTGTAGCTATAAGAGTTACCAAAAAATCCCCCATTAAATACTCCCTCCGCTTTACTTGTTGTAGCGAAATCATAGGCTGCCCCTGTTCCTATATCTTGAGTTGGACTGGTAATAGTGCCTATGAATTCATTAGGACCGTATCCCCATCCCTGATGTGGAGAGCCGGCACTACCTTCATAACATAATTCTCCTCCTCCATTACCAGATGATGATGTGTTTTCATTTACCGCTTCCCAAAAATTTAAATAGTATGGACCGGTCGTACTTAGTGTTATACCATCTCCAGGAAACTTTAACGTGACTAAACCTGAAACATGATTAGATATATCTGTCCCTGTCAGATTGTAATATAAAAATGGAAAATTACTTTTGTTTTGAAAGGGAGCGGACCCTATATTTACGACGATATGAGCGTATCCCTGAGAAAATTGTTCATAATATACCATATTCGGTTCAATGTAGAATTGAACATAGTTTACGGGCGTATTTGGAGCCGGGGTATAGAATTCTTGTGAAGCTAAAGCGTAAAAACCTGAACCTTCACCATTTGCAGTGGGAAGTTGATTACTATAATTTAGCCAATAACTTGGATATGTGACGTCACACACATTTGGATTTTCAACTACACCCACAAAGTTAGTTTCATTTATGTCGTTTATATTTCCAATTGGACCTGTTGCGGCTGCAACCACACCATTCACATTAAAATCAGAAAACGATATGGGCACTATAATACTGCTTTGGTTTACAACAACGCTGCCATATGAGGGAGATGGTCTGTAAGAGGCATTACTTGCGAAGATGTGATATTCGAAGGTACCTCTAGGTTCCGAAAAAGAGATTATACTTGGAACCGTTAAACCGGTTGACCCAGCAGATAACTCTTCCCCTCCCAGTTCAACTGTCCAAAAAAACCCAGACCTAAGACCTATTTCTCTAAAAATAATTGAATAAGTGAATTCATCACTGACCTTCGTATTTGTGAGTATATTGGAAGATGAAGTGTTTGCCTCAGCTGCAACAATTCTTGTTTTAGTTGTATTCGTGACAAAGTAATTAACGGTTGCATTATATCTCATGGTTCCATTAAAGTTACTTGAATAATGGAGGTTTGTACTTTGTGTCGGTGTAAAAGGTGGAGTTCCGCTTATTCCTAGCGGAAAAGATTGAGATATTGCCTTCCCGGGAACAAATGAACTTGATTGCATTTTTGAATCCAATGAGGAAAAAGATTGTTGTGTAGAGGATTGATATGCAATATCATTATTTGTGCCTGTACTGGGCACATACCATAATATGAACGATGTTAAAAGAACACTTGCGATTGCAAAAAGAAGAATAGCACCTATTATCTCACTAACTGCCGAATCTTCCTTATATACTTCTTTCATTAAATGATGAATTAATATTAAGCTATTAAACCTATTCGATTTAAAAATTTACAGAGAGCCACCATTGATTAATCCAACAATTTCGCTATCTGTAAATGGACCTTCCAGAGCGATTGGAATTGATCTCCATTGAATTACGTCTTCCATATCTTCCTCTTCCTCATCCTTTAACCAGACAATATATGAAAATTCACCGTATTTGAAAATTTCCATATCTTCCCTCCTGAGACGTGTTATTGAATCCTTTGATGTAATGAAAACGCCATATATGATGCCCACCAAAACGAATTCTCCATCGCTCCCATCCCCACCATATTCCTCGTCTCCAATGACTCCATATTCTTCCATTATCTCGAGAACTTTTTCCTCATTGAATTTCATTTTTAAGGTACCTCTTATTTCACAATCTATAAGGGACTGATATAGTCTATAAATATATTTATCCATGTATTTGTTCTCCATGTATGATCATAAAGGATTTTGAAAGAATTCTGGATTTTAGATGTGAACTGAGTTTTGACTCTGAAGAATTATTGAGTGGAATAGGGGGCCAAGAGTATGATGTTGTGGGAAGAATCAGATACAAAGCAGAAAGAGGATATTTTGTTTTCAATGGTAAAAAAAATGAGAATAAGTCTCAAGTAAATAAGATTCATTTGAAAGATTACTATTTCTCAAACATTATTGACGTAACCGATACCAGGATGTTTAAGCTTCACAAAAAAATAATGGATATGAGCTCTACCATAATGGATGCCATATTTTTAAAAAGTTACAGAGTTAAGTTTATCTTCAGATTTCACAGAGTTGATTTACAAAATTTGACCAGAATAATCAATGAAATGGGTCAGGATTTAAGTAATTTGCAGATTGATTTTCTAGGCCATACCAGTGGATTTCTTGATAGCTTCAGGAAGATAGCAAGAACAGTGGATCTTCAATATATTGAGTTATCGGCAACCATTCCACCAGAGTACCTAAACATTACTAAAGATCCAGTAATTTTGTCGATGGGAGTGATATGGAATAGACAAATAAGAAAGATAGGAGATTCAGAGACAAGAGCTCTGTTTAAGGATGCAAATAATCTACTGAGTAAAAGAGAAGAGATTAAAATAGTATCATCTGAAGATCGAATATATGAAGCGACATTCAGTAATGAACTGATAAACTTCTTCAGCAGTAAGGCCGATGAGTATGAAATACCCATATTGGGTGCTCCTGAAAAACTTGTGGGAAAAAATTTCAATTTTGCCTTTGTTGTTCCAAAGTGCAGTTATCATGATTTTTCCAAGATTGTATTTGAATCTGTAAGTAAATTTCAGAAGTGGAAAATTTTCCTCAATTTTTCGGATATTATTGATACAGTCCCACCGCCTGAAAACTAAAGGATTAAATCCCTTACTCATTTTTTACAGGTGACTCATACTGACTCTTTGTTAAAATTTTAGATGGTTCAGTTTCACGAATTTTTTATAACGAGAAAGAAAATATTTTATGGCGTTCAGATACAGTCAAATGAATACCTCATATTTTTAATTCATTTCCACTTAACATTATTTTCCAGGTGACCATAATTTAGGACATACTACTGCATATAGTCAATGATTGATTTGTTCATTTCTTGTCTGTAAAAATTTATACATTAAATGAGATAGAATAAAACCGAAAACAACAAAATATCCAAAAAAGGCAAAAAGTTGGGTAAGGAATAAAAAAATTAAAAAATTGATAATCTATAAAAAAGGAATCTTCACTCAGGCATAACCTAATGAGAAAATATCGGGGTAACTGTTATCGTTGGTTAAAGTAGAGCCTGAATACCAGTAGTCCTGCACCGCACCCTGATCAACACTTGGCGATGATGTATATCCCCATTCTGTGGACGATCCAGAGGCGTCATAAACGTTTAAGTAATAGTCTGTGCCTGAGTTAAGAGTTGCTGTTGGTATGGTGAAGTTATAGAACCCGGTTGTTGAACCAATTGTAAATGTCTGATTTGACATAACCTGAGAACCGAAGAGAGATGTTCCAATTGATACATCAATAGTTCCTGCCCCTGAAAGATATAGCACAAGGAAGTTTACCTCTACACTTGAAGATACCGTAAATTCCTCCGCTTCCGGTACTGTGTACGTATTTATGTTAGATGAGGTTGCGTTTACTTCTACGAATATTCCTGAAGGGGTGGTAGAAGTAGGAGGTGGGGATGAATTACTCGTAGTCTGCGAGTAATAACCTATTGCGTAAATATCAGGATAGCTGTTATCATTTTCAAGTGTTGAACCTGAATACCAGTAGTCCTGCACCGCACCCTGATCAACACTTGGGGATGTTGTGTAACCCCACTCCGTTGACCCAGAAGCCAGATACACACTGAGGAAGTAATCTGTTGAGGCGCTCAATGTAACATTGCTGAAGAATAACTTGTACCATCCAGCTGAGGAGCCTATGTTATAACTCTGGTTGGCCAATATCTGAGAACCGAATACTGATGTTCCAATGGATACATCTATTGTTCCCGATCCAGAGAGATAGAGCACCACGTTATTGGCAGTGTATGTATTGTTTACTGTGAATTCTTCAGCCTCAGGTACCGAGTAAAGTGCGATATTGCTTGTAGTTGCGTTAACCTGAGAAAATACACCGTTGGATTGAGTTGATGGTGGTTGTGTTGTTGGTGGAGGTGAGGAAGATGTGGGAATTCCATTAATGTAGTATTGGGCAAAGTTATAGGCATTAATTGAACCCCAGCCATCCACAAGATTATATCCTTTTGCTGCACTGAATTCTCCGTTTGAACCGTTGGCTACGAAATAGAATGCAGGTGCTGAAAGCGATCCATTGTATTGAGCCTGACCAAGCTGGTAAAGGAATGGGTCAATGAAACCTACCTTATGACCGACATAATAATCCAGACTTGCAAATAGACCAGCTGTAAGTGGCGAAGCTATACTGGTTCCCCACAGTTCCTGATAGCCAGTTGATCCAGAATAGGTAATCCATATCTCCATATTAGCTCCATCTGCACCAACGTCGGGTGTTCCTCTTCCTGAACTTACCCCAGTAATGGATGAGGCTCCTGTTATCACGGAATTTGCATCACTGCTGTCCTGTTGCCATGATGGCTCAGCATAGACTGCACTTACACCACCCTGTGAACCGTCTCCTGAATTTGGAGTGTTATACCATACTGATTCGGTCTGTATTCCAGTGGTGCCGCTTCCATTGGTAGATGCAGTACCGGAAAGGGTTGTACATATTCCCCCAACTGCTGTTATTCCATATGTATCATATGATGCAGTGGCGGGAAAACTTGGGCTGACATTTCCTGTGTTTCCATCATCACCGGATGATGCGAATACAGTAATTCCTCTGGCTGCAGCTTCCTGCTCATAGGATGTCCAGGAAGAGTCAGTCATGTCTGCTCCTCCCCATGAGTTGCTAATTGCCACTACGTTGTTCAATTGTGGATAGGAGGAGTTTGGATTAAGGATATATGCGAAGGCCTGATCGAGACATGATTGAGTTGCCTGTGGACCATAAACTTCGACAATGCTTGCACCGGGCGCTGTTGAGCCGGCCATCTCCAGGTCTAAAGTGCTCTCAAAATCTGCCTGAGACTGATCGCTGGCTGCTGAAGGCCCAGGTGCTGGGGCTCCATCAATAGGGGCACCATAAACCTTCGAGTGAGGCTCTCCAGCAGGTATTGTCTTATTGTAATAGGTACATATATCGGAGGGAACAAAGGGAGCAACTGATTGTCCGGCGCTGTTTGTACCTGACCATAATATGGTGGCCACTGTTTCATTTGTTGGATATCCTGCTGATTGGTATAGTTTTGAAATCCCATATGCATTCTGGAAATCTGATCCATAAAGTAACTGACCACTACTGCCAGATGTGAAATATGGAGATCTTTCAAAATTCAGTGTGGCTACGTGCTTAGTGTTTAGACCAGCAATATTTATTACATCTGCAGACAGAAAGGCTGGCAAATATACTGAGCCGACTGGTGCAATATAATTTCTTCCCTTTCCCTGGAATGTACCTATACTTGTCTGCATAGCCTCCTGAAATTGCCCGATTGTACCCTTTAGGACAAATGAAACGTGATCTCTGTATGTCTTTACGGTGAAACCTTCTCTTAGATAGTATTCAACTGCCTTGTCATAGAGAGATTTCGAGGGTGAGAAATATTTATCAAACTGGGCAGCCGAAAGATACTTATGGTAATATGGGGAATTCTTATCGTTTTGCCCGGCTAAAAATGACTTTAACAGTGATTCGTTGGAAAATTGAAGTGTTACCATGACTGAGATCCTTCTGTTAAGATGTGTTGTAACTAAGGAGTATTGATCTCCAAAGGGAACACTATGGGAGACGGATAAGGGCACTGAAATTAATTCTGAACCACTTAATTCATTAATTCTCGATGACAAACCGGTATGACCAACGCTTACAACTCCTGCAATTCCAAGCAAAATCATAGTTGAAGCGATCAACAAAATAACTATACGATTCATGCTAACTAAATACAAACACATATGGTATTTATATTCTATCTTAGGTGTATATTGCATTAAAAAAAGGTTAAAATATACTTAGAATAAGATAAATAATATCAAATTGATTTCAGTAAGATTTATACGGATAAACTAATCAGGGCTTTACGATAACCGAAGAAAAATTTAAGGAACTGACACCATCGTCACGATTGATATTGCTGACACTTAAAAGTTTGAAAATTGCTGATGTTAGGACACTGATGAAGGAGACAGGATTGTCCAAGAGGGCTCTTATGGGTTCTCTGAAGCATCTGAGGGAGGAATCTCTCATTAGTGTCAAAACATGTCTTACCGACACAAGAAGAAGATTTTACTGTTACGTTCAGGAAAAGGAAGACTAAGCAATTATATCTTACCAAAACAGACAAATAAATGAGGATTTCGAATAACCACCCTAATTCTGCTATCTTCGTTCTGTAGTTCGTGATTTTCATTGCAATATGAACAATAACAGCATTTTCAAGTTCTATTTCTAAAGATTTCCCTTATATTTCATGTAAATCTTCATAGCTACCGCTATCCCATCATGATCTTCAATGCATGTACATTGTAAGCAAAACATGCAAACATGAACTTCACCCTCACTCTTCTCAATGTTGTAACCATGACATGTGAAAAATGAAACACT
>NZ_JBLSDF010000051.1:0-9434 GCF_052315355.1 Cuniculiplasma thermophilum | reverse complement strand
GTACAGGGTCAAGGCAATGTTCCTCTGCCTTGGCTACAATATGCTTACCCTACTTACGCTGAAAAAACAGGGTAAAGTAGCGTAAGCTATGGAAAAATAGTGAAAAACTGGGAGGAAAGGAATAAAAAAGAGATAAATTAAGAATCATCCACGCCTATTCTGACAGATTTCGGTAAAAAAGAGATTCATCCGGCGTTTCTACCTACCGGTGGCGAATAATTATGGGGATATTAGGAAACGTCTATAGTTGTTTCGTTGGATGCACTGAGTGATACTACATCCTAGGCGAGAGTGATTTTTGAGTATCCGCTTGCCTTTTGGACAGCTGTTACCTGTACTGAGAGAGAAGGCGAATTTGTAGAAGGATCGTCCCCGGTCGCCTTAAAGGTGACTGTATATGTTCCCGGAGAGACGCTTGATGCCACAGAAATATCTGCAGTCCCTGAAAATGTGGGATCTCCAGAGGGATTGCTGAGTGAAACACTTATACCTGTAGGTGAGGACGCGGTGATTTCAGTACCCCACGTTGTTCCTGAGGTTAGTGTGACAGTGTAACTCACAGATTGTGAACTACCCTGCTGTACCGTAATACTGCTCGAAGAGAGACTTATGGTTGAGGACCCAATGGAAGAGCCTGACGAGATACCTGTAAGGGACATAAAAAATATAATAAATAAAATATCAACCACTAATGTTTTTTTATTTATATTTATTATACTTAATTTTCATATTTAATAATTATTAACAGATAGAAACATTAAATAAGGAAAAACCACATCAAAGAATACATAAAAGATCTAAAAACTATAAATGAAAAAGGTCCACTATAATGTAATTAATTAGGGATTGTGGATGAAGTTACTATTTTCTCTCTGCCTGGTATCTTTTTAGCATCTTTATAAATGCATCGTATGAGAGAAGGGCGCATTTCTCCCTTGCAGGCCCAAGATCTATGCCCAAATAGGACAGTATATCCTCCTTTTTCATTTTGAGTACATCTTCGATTTCCCTTCCTGAAACTCTTTCAGAAAGTATAGATGCAGACGCAACGCTTATTAAACAACCTTTTGCCACATATTTAATATCCTTGATCTTCCCGTCGCCAAGTCTCAGATACATTGCTATTGTATCCCCGCATGTTGGATTTGTTTCCATAATATCCTCATCAGGATTCTCTATCTTCCCGAAATTTCTTGGCTCTTCGTAATGCTCATCTATAATTGCGCTGTATATTATGTCGTCACTCATCTTATCATCTTCTTTCCTATTTTTTCTATGGCTTCGAACAGGTGATCCACATCCTTCCTGTCATTATATATATAAAATGATGCACGTGCAGTTGCATACACCCCCAGAGATACTGTCTGAGGCATTGCACAGTGATGCCCCGATCTGAGTTCGACACCTTCAATCCTGTCGGCAAGGTGTGAAATATCATGGGGATGCACCTCATTCCCAAAGGGCTTTTCTGATTCAACATTTTTCTTCATATTGAAGGAATATATGCCACCCCTGATGTCAGGGTTCCTTGGACCGTAGGATATAAGGGACGGTATATTCAGCTCCTCTTCCCTCTGTAAGGTGTATGATATGAGGTCTTTCTCATGTGCCCTTATCTCTTCCATTCCAATTTTTCTTAAGAAATCAACAGCAGCTGAGAGACCTATGGCACCCTCTATGTTTGGAGTTCCTGCCTCAAATTTTTCAGGTATATCCGCAGCAATAAAGTGATCCTCAAAGACCTCCTTGATCATTTCTCCACCACCCATATAGGGGGGCATGTCCCCAAGAATCTCAGGGGTTCCCTCTAGAACACCTATTCCCGATGGCCCCAGCATCTTGTGGCCCGAAAATGCCATCAGATCACATTTCAGATCCTGAAAATTTACTGGCATATGAGGAACGCTCTGCGCCGCGTCCACTATAAAATATATCCCCCTGTCATGAAGGTTTTCTCCAATTTCACTTAGATCATTGATTGTTCCCAGAAGGTTGGAAACGTGAGTCAGGGAAACTACCTTTGTCTTTTCACATATATCCTTCTGAACATCATCCCATGTAATGGGACGATCTGTGTGGCTTTCCATCATTCTGAGTTTTATTCCAAATGTATCAGAGGCAATCTGCCATGGGACGATGTTGGAATGATGCTCCATTCTGGATACCAAAACTTCGAAATCCTTTCCTATCATCCTTGTGAGTGAGTTTGCCGCCAGATTAAGCGCTTCGGTTGCATTTCTGACGAAGATAGTCCCCTCAGGCTTTCCTCCAATGAATCTGGCAATATTCTCCCTTGATTTATTGTAAAGATCTGTCGCCTCTTCCCCTATCCTGTAAACCCCTCGATGTACATTTGAATTGCTGTTTTCATAAAAATTTACAATTGCATCTATTACTTCTTTAGGTTTCTGGGTTGTTGCTGCATTGTCCAGATACACTATATTTTCTCTTTCAAATCTCTCATAAATTGGAAAATGTTTTCTTATTTCTCCTGGATCAAGCATCATTTTGATCATGAATAAAATAAATAAAAAATCAGAGGCTTATACCTTCGGCATACTTTTCCACTGTTTCCTGGAACCTCTTATTCCTGCTTCTCTCAACAAGTGAGCCAATAAAACCACCGGTTATGAGATTTATTGCATCCTTATGGCCTATTCCCCTGCTTTCCAGATATAAAACCTGTTCAGAATCCACAGAACTGATTGCCGATGCATGCTTTGAACGTGTATTTGCATTTTTAATCTGTAAGCCCGGTTTTGAGTTTGCGTATCCATCCTTTGAAAGAAGCAGTATTCTGGAATCGTAGAAACCTGTTGTTTCAATACTTTCAGCTTCGATATCAACATTTCCCCTGTGTATTGTGGAACTCTTACCAGTCACAACTCCCCTTACCTGAACGTCAGCAGCGCAGTGCTTTCCAACTTCGAAGGTGTTGTCTCTTATATCTATTTCCTGTTCCCCATCGCTGAAACTTGCGCCGAACACTCTGTAATCCGAATTATCTCCCTCTTGATAAGATTCGTTTACAAATATTACCTTCCCTGAACCATGATTTACATGGAAAATCTTGAATGTTGTTTCCTTACTCTGGAATGTCCTGATGAATGTAAAATCGATTACAGAGTGGTTTTTGTCCTGAAGATAGTTGTAATCCACACTTGCACCCTGGTCGAGGAAAATGTAGGTTGCCTTTCCCTGGACACATCTTGAATTATCGTCCGATGCACTGAATATCTCCTCGGTTATGGTAACCTTTGAAAATGCACCAACCATTATCACGTTCTTTTCTGATCCGGATTTATTGGATTCCTCTGAAAGGATTGTTATTTCAGTTTTTACGTCCTTTCCTATGTTTATGAAATATCCTGAGGACCAGGAGGCATTTATGAGATATTCCTCCCTCTCCTTTCCCTTCTCTTCCCATACTTTTGCAGGAATATCTTCCAGGGACTCAGTGATGTTTTTCACCTTGACCCCATTTATTTCTTTGGATTTTACAAGAAAACCGTTTCGCAGCTGGATATCATAACCTTCCCTGATCACGGAATCTTCTCTTTTCCTGACACCCATGGCCATTTCTTCCAGATCTTTGTCAGTGTATTTCACATAATCCTTGACAGTTGGACTCTCCTTGTAGTTCCTTGCGGGAGTCCTCAAGAAGAGAAGGAAAGAATCCTGCCTGTAATTGTAGGCAGGATCCTTGAGTCTTGTTTTCAGAATTTCAGAGAACTGCTCCATGAAGTATCATCCCACTGCACCAAGCTTACCCATTTCAAGCTTTACAAGCCTGTTCATTTCTATGGCAAACTCCATTGGAATCTCTCTCATCACATCATCAAGGAAACCCAGGACGATCATTGATGAGGCTTCATCTTCTGAGAGACCCCTTGATCTGAGATATGTCAGTTCCTCAGTACCGATCTTTCCAACAGTTGCCTCATGTGAGAATGTTCCTGTGGGCTCGTATATTTCGTCATGAGGATATGTGTATGACTGGGATTGATCGTTTATCAGGAGTGCGTCACACTGGACTCTGCTTCTTGATTCAACCGCACCCTTGTTCATTCTCAGGAGACCCCTGTATATGGCCTTTCCGTCGTCTATGCTTATACTCTTTGCAATTATCTTTGAAGATGTGTGAGGAGCCATGTGGATTGCCTTTGCACCCGTATCCTTTATTGTTCCCGGACCTGCCAGTGATATGTTCAGGTTCGAGGTTGTGGCATGAGGGCCTCTCAGGTATGAGGATGGATATATCATTGTGACCTTTGATCCCAGTGATCCGCCAACCCATTCCATCTTGGCATTTTCATCGACCCATGCCCTCTTTGTTGGCATGTTGTATACACTCTTTGACCAGTTCTGGACACTTGTGTATCTGACATTAGAGTTCTTATGAGCATATATTTCCACAATGGCGCTGTGTAGTGAGTCCTTGTCCCATCTTGGGGCGGTGCAACCCTCTATGTAATGGACGCTTGAACCCTCATCACCAACCACTATGGTGTGCTCAAACTGACCAGTGCTTTCGTTATTCATTCTGAAATATGTCTGGAGAGGCATGTCTATGTGCACTCCTTTCGGAACATACAGGAATGAACCTCCACTCCATACTGCTCCGTTGAGAGCTGCAAACTTGTTGTCTGTAATTGGAACAGCCTTACAGAAGTATTCCTTTACCAGATCGGGGTGATTCTTCACAGCGGAGTCCAGATCCATGAAGACCACACCCTTATCCTCCCACACCTTTTTCAGGGAATGGTAGACACCTTCGCTCTCGTACTGTGCCACTGATCCTGCCAGATACTTTTGCTCCATCTCTGGTATTCCAAGCTTCTGGAATGTCTCCTTGATCTGGTCTGGAACGTCATCCCAGTTGTTTGCCTTCCTCTCATCAGGCTTATTGTAATAGTTTGTGTTTTCCCAGTCTATGCCTGATAGATCGGGGCCCCAGTTTGGCATTGGCTTTGACTGAAACACCTCGAGGGCCTTCAACCTGAATCTTCTCATCCAGTCCGGTTCCTTTTTAATCTCAGAAATCTCCTCAACCACTGCCCTGTTGAGACCTTTTCCTGTTGAGTATATTGGATTATATCTGTCATGGAATTCCCAGTCTGAACTCTTGGAATTCTTCAAGCCATCTAGCAATCTTTCTATTTCTTCTTCCTTATTTTCTACCTGTACTTCCATTTTTATCAGCTCCTTATCCAGTCATAACCCTTTTCCTCTATCTGTAGGGCAAGGTTCTTATCCCCTTCCTTTTCAATTCTTCCGCTAACAAGTATGTGCACAAAGTTTGGATCAATGTTTTTCAGTATTCTCTGGTAGTGAGTTACAATGAGGAAACCAACTTCACCACTGGCATATTCCATTATCTCGTCTGCCACAAGCCTCAGTGCATCCACATCAAGTCCTGAATCTATTTCGTCAAGAATGACTATCTTTGGCCTGAGTATGGCCATCTGCAGAATTTCGAATCTCTTCCTCTCCCCTCCGGAGAAACCATCATTTACAGACCTTGACATGAATGATTCATCGAGACCAACTTTCTTCAAATGCTTTTTAACATTATCGAAAAACTGTGTAACCGTTGTCTTGTCTTCTGGATGAAGCTGCTTGTATGCAGTTCTAAGGAATGATGATATTCTTACACCCGGTATCGCTATTGGGCTCTGAAATGCAAGGAATAGCCCTGCTCTTGCCCTCTCCTCCGGGGTCTTGTGTGTCAGATCAACCCCGTCCAGCATTATGGAACCACCTTCAATTGTGTAGTCCGGATGACCAATTAAAACGTTGCCAAGAGTGCTCTTACCGGCTCCGTTAGGTCCCATAAGCGCATGAATCTCTCCGCCTTTTACCGTTAAATTAACCCCTTTCAGGATCTTTTTGCCATCAATGCTTGCAGACAGATCCTTAATCTTCAATTCTACCATAATTCCAAATCAGTTTAGATTATTTAAACACTTTCATGTGTCTAAATGAACAAAACTTAATATATTGTTTTACATTAAACAGTTATGGATGTTAATTTAACAGCAAGTCCTTTACTGGGAGATGTGAAAACAAAGATACTTTTGTACCTTTCAGACGGCGAGAAAAGTATGGGGGGACTTTCATCCTATCTTATGATTAACAAAACTGCAGTGAAAGAGCATATGGAGACCCTTGAAAGAATGGGCTATGTAAGATCATTTTTCAAAAAGGAGAAGACGGGAAGGCCTTCAAAATATTATGAAATCACTAAAACTGGAATGGAACTATTCCCAAAGAAATATGCACAGTTAATGGAAGCTTTTATCTCTGAGGTCAGAGAAGAGTTCGGCGAAATGAAACTGAACCTAATTCTTGGAAAGGTTGCAGACCGGCTCATTTCAAAATCTCCTGTTCCAAATGCTGGAGATTTAACGGAAAGAGAGGCGAAGATAGAGAAACTCAAATCCTTTGTTGATACCCTCAATAATCTTGGATATTACGCAAGAATGGAGATAGATGGGGAAGTTGTCAGGATCATAAGGCACAACTGCATATTCTACGAAATGGCCAAGACAAGCGGAAAAGTTATATGCGACGTACTGGGCAAGGACCTCATAGAAAAATCAGGTGAGAAGAATTTCAGTATAGTGGAAAAATTTTCTGAAGGCGGCAACAGATGCGTTGTGGAAGTTGACCTGGACAATCAATAATATTAATTTACTGTAAATTTTCAATCATATCCTGAACTGTTTTTTTCAGATCATAACGTATGGCGAAATCCCAGTCGGATTTCGATTTTGTTATGTCAAGGGAGTGTGGCCAGGATTCTGCGATCTTTTGTCTGAAATCCGGTTTATAATCAACCTTAAAATTTGGTTTAAACTCAAGTATCTCTTTGTAGAGCTGTTCCGGCGTAAAGGTATAACTCATTACATTATATGCCGTTCTTACTGTCAACCGGCTTGGTTCTGTATGCATGAATTTGATGGTTGATTCCATTGCATCCTGCATATACATCATGGGCAAGGGAGTATCCTTCTCAAGATAACAAAGGTAAGATGAATTTCTGGCCGCGTGCCTTATCATATCAACTGCATAATCTGTCGTTCCCGCAGTTGGGGGTACCCTATAGCTTATCAACCCTGGATATCTAAGACTTCTAACATCCAGATCGAACTTTTCGTAATAATACTGAAATAGCATCTCGCCAGCTGCCTTTGTTATACCGTACATTGTGGTTGGAATTGAATCGTGTCTTATGGGTGCATTTTCCTTTGGTGCCTCTGGACCATATACACCGATGGTAGAAGGGATGAATACCTTATTTACGTTATACTTAACACTTGCATTTAGAATATTCATTGTTCCGGTTAGATTAACAGAATAGGCCAAATATGGATCCTTTTCACCTGATGCAGATAGTATGGATGCCAGATGATAGACCTGGTCCGGCTTGAATTTTTCAAAAATCTTTTCTGTAAGTTCCTTGCTTTTCACGTCCAGATATTCAAACTGCAAGTCACCTATGGACTGATTCCTTGGCGTTATATCTGTACACAAAATTTCTGCATCTATACTTGATTTAATGATTCTAATTAATTCTGCTCCAACTTGACCATTACTTCCGGTAATGAGGATTTTAATCATATGGACTTCATGGCAGGGAACTTAAAAAAATCATTGATCATGACTAGAGTTTCATATATAGGATACCTGTGACATCCTCCCTCTGCTATATGAGGAAATTCCATTTCAGCTATTTGAGTTACCATCGCTGGCAGAACCCATATCTTCGTGGGCGTGAATTTGGAAGTCCTCATCCCTACTTGATTCATTCCAAAATTCCGGATATTTTTGCGGTCTTCAAGGTCACAATCCATTGTGAGACCCCATACTTTGCATTTTTATATGAGATCTAACAGTCTGAGGCATTCTTGATGTTTGGAGGAGTTATGATCGTTGAACCATTTACATCACTTACACAAATATCAAATAAATTTTTTGAAGAATTATCCTACTGGTATGGCCTTTACAATAGAAACAGGGGGATTGAAAGAGTATTCATCACCAGAGTTTCCATAGAAATGAACATTGTCCGATGATTCATATAGGTAAACATCAAGAATGCTTCCATTATTTCCCCTCACGTTGTTTTCTATTGTTAAAGTGTCGAATGATACATTCTCATTCACAACAACTGATATAGATGTAAATGCAGCTGCGATAGATGCCATAAGTCCGATCTCTGCAAAGGCAAGTGTAACTTCATCAGCTAAGTCTTCAGCTGAACCTGCCAGTGGTATTAGATCCGTTACAGCGTTGATTGCAAAAGCCACACCAATAGCTGCAGTAAAAACCGCAAGTCCTCCTTCTACTTTTTGAAGGTAGTCATTCGCATTATTGGATTCGTTAGCCATATAGGAAATCTCAAAGCTGCTGTAAACATGACCGGCACCCAGTTGATATGAGTGACTGGGGGTAATCCCAAGCATATTGATCACAGTTGACCAGTAGTCTGCAGTTTTAGACGCATTTCCATTGTTGGCTATATCATAGGGGGCGATTTGCCTCAATCTAGGGTTATTTGCTCCTATTACTTGCATTGTTGTTACATTTGGACCTAACGTTGCAACACAGTAATAAGTACCATCATTATTCCTTTGAGTTGTAATGTAATATGGCCTGAATTCCAGGGCTTCAAAGGAGACGTTTGATATGTATTGAATTGACTGATTATATGGTGAATGAATAGAGTTTGAGGATGCCAAGCCACTGTAAGGAAGAGTAGCCTCATAGGAGGCGGTTGTAGACTGAAATGTACCTGATTGATTCTGTGTGTACTGTGCTGAATTGAATTTTAGAGTTGGACTTATTGTGGTACTTGTTGATGCAAAACTTGTTGATGTAAATAGAAACTCAGATTCTGAGGGTAAATTCATGCTTGAATAGAGAAGGGGAAGCATTCCTGTCCATGTTTCAATCCTGATTGTTTTATCAACAACAGATGGGGTGCACGGGTTTCCATTTCCATTCCATCCTCCACCAGATATCCCTATGAAACTCTTTTCTTTCAATACAGACACCGATCCTATGTCATTTATTCTTTTTTCAAAGACAGGGGCTGATAGGTTAAAATAGAGTGAGCCTGAAAGATTGAACGGATTCATTACTGCATCAGACTCGAATGAATAGATGGAATTAAATACAGGATTGAATGGGGAATATTCAATATTGTTGAAATAGTCAAAACCGTATAATGTGTTGTTTCTTATGTAGGAATAGGTTGCCTCCTCCATTAAAGATACCTTGTAATCCTTATTTTGAACCACATATCTCCATGCCTGTGCTATGTTTAGAAGGGAAGGGCTGTTGACATATCCTGTTATCATTCCATAGCTATCCGATCTCCCGTTGAAAACATCCACTACGTAAGGATTATCTGAAAGATTGTACGTTAT
>NZ_JBLSDF010000050.1:0-9927 GCF_052315355.1 Cuniculiplasma thermophilum | reverse complement strand
TCTATCTTTTATGAGTATCTCAGCCTGCTCATCAACCATGTTGAACATGCTCTGTAAGAACAGTACCTTGATCATGGTTTTCACAGGTATGTTTGGCCTTCCTCCATTATCTGTATCATTGTGATACAGATCATTCAATAATAGTGTAAATGCATCCCAGTCAATGGCATTCTTAATGAATACCAATGGATCATTTATCTTCATTGAGTTGTATTTCTCCTTCAGCGCATGATCAAGCAGGTCACTCATACTGTAACATGCGTGTTTCATGAATAAATGTTACGGTGTTTAATGAGGGGGTTATTAGAAATCCTCTCGGCTTATTGAGAAAATCAATATATATGAATTTGATTATCATATTGGGGCTAAGAAAATAAAGAGTATAAACGTGCTCCACTTTGATGAAAGCGAAAAGGATGGAGAAGGGAAAGGAAGTTTCAGATTTCGTAAATAGGATCAGGAAGTAGATCAAAGGCAGTAAAATGTATAAGGAAACAAATCCAAAGCTGATCAGGGCAATTACGGCTTACCTTATTGGAATCATATTTCTCTATCTTTCTATATTCCTCTCTCAAAGGATCAAATATAATGGGCATTTCATATCTGCAATTCCGGTGGCATTGTCACTTGTATTTGCAATAGCTTTCTTCAGTATTTCGGTTATCTTCGTACTGACCAAAGAATACCCTTGGCTCTTCCGCACGGGTATGATGAGCCTCGTTTCAGGAATAACTATTTTCATCTTTGGAATTGTTGCCTATAACTTTAGGATCTCATCTATTGTATAGGCAGGGTCAGTAGGAATAGGTGTTTTGTTTGTAATTGCAGCAATTGTTAGACTTATCATACAGGGAGGCTTAAGTGCATACAGAAAAGCAAAGAATTAGAGCAGTATTTCTTCGGCCTTTGGAATTGTATTCTTATCTCAGGTATTGTGAGTCTCTTATCGTTATTTAGGCACACAACATTAAATCCTTTGGAACGGTAATTGTATCATTGTCTGTTATTGTAGCAACATATTTTCTCCTCAATGCATATTTTGTTTGAAACAACAAAATGACTAGAGGATTAGAAAAAAGACACTAGAATCGGTACAGATATTACATAATCCTAGTGACTACTGTATCTTTTGTTGTTCTAATAATCAATATTATGGCTTATTTACCAAAGGATGAAACCAATTATCTATATCCTTTTGACATGGCTTATGTGGTGGGAAACAGCGCTCATTTGTAGCTTTATCCATTTCATCAAATAGGATAAGTATTGAAGATGAAAGGAAGGTAAAACAATCTTGTATTCCTTATTCTTTCTTAAAATACAATCTGACCCACGGAAAGGCTATGATGAAGATGCCGTTTTAAATCTATGATTGTTGATACCTCAGTGGATTATAAGTATCCTCCAGACAGGAGAGCGGAAGCGGTTCTGAGAGCAATTCAGGACAGGGAGCGTAAATTCCAGCACACGTTCGCAAGCGATCTATACATAGCACTATCAGGTATTCCCAGGAAAATAATTCGCTCCTCGAACCAGATCAACAAGAGTGGATTGACAGGAGAATAGATACGCTCTCAAAAATGAAATTCGTTGAAAGGCGATGTGGATCTGTATTCAAAGAAGATAGATCTCCTGAAACACACAATGCTTCTGGTGCATCCGCAATATCCCATGAGGATCTCACAGACATCGCAATGGACAATCATGTGAGCAAGTAGCAGATATCCAAGCTTGATACCGGAAGACCTTACCAGCTCTTCGTAGAACTATTCTACGATCTGATATATCCATACATAATGGCGCATAACTATGCGATGTACAGGAAATTCCTGAACATAATAGGCATCGATTCCACCTTTATCCGTACAGCGATAAAGGAATCCGGTAAGTACAGACGACAGAAGACGGAGAGCGGCATAAAGATGCTTCAGTCTGCCGTAGTTTTTCCATTCACGGTTCCACTGGAATCATTTATTACGCCTGCTAACCTGAACGATTTACCAGAATTCGATGAGATCCTTGGAAGCATCGACCTGGTCTCGTGAAACAATCGATACTGACATTCGATCTTGGCTATTATGATCCTGAAAGATTCGGGAAACTCAAGGAAGAGGGCATAAGGTTTGTAACAAGGATAAAGAAGAATGCATCATACATGGTGGAGAGGGAATATGCGCATTCAAAGGTAATAAGATTCAGGAATGGTACGACACTGAGGCTTGTATCGCTCGAAGTTGAGGGTGAGAAGAGAGACTACCTGACAGACATAATGGGTCTTCCTGACATATACATCCCCTGGATATATTCGCAGAGGTCGAACATAGAGATCTTTTTCCGCACGATGAAATCATATCTCAAGATTGATCACCTGATATCCAGGAAGATCAACGGAATAATGGTTCAGATATTCTCCGCACTGATAGCATATGTCATTCTGGAAATGATACAGGATATGCTTTCTTACCGTACCGGAATTCCGGACATGATAAGGGCAAAGAGGCATGGGATGGATCTTCCTTTCAGAACAGCTGCAAACCCCTATTTTCCAGATAAGGTATAACTGGAATTGAACAGCCGGTCTTCCCCCCCTGGGGAAGACCCTTACTCCTCCATTCAAGAGCATATTAAGATCAGCATTCCAAGAAATAAGCTTTTACATGAATTTTCTACGGATTTGAAATGACAGATACTGACTTAAGAAACGAATTGTCACATTAAGTTCCAGAAACTGGCCATGAATGTGGAAAATGCCAGGTAGAACCATTTATATATTGGAAACTGCTAAGTTTTAATTAATGGTTACTGACAGAGATGCAAAAAATCAGCTACGTTTCAAATCACCTTCTTGCTATGGAATAATTGGAATAAGTGGGGCTATTACATTAGATATGCCCTTAGAATTATCAAGATTTCAGTACGAAAGGAAAAATTTACTTGAATTCTCTGAAATATTAGCGAACAACAAAATTTCTCGTACGCCACAGCTTGGGAACAAATTAGTCAAACCACCCAATGAAAGGAATATATTTTTGGAGGAACAACGCAGTAGTTATATGCTTGACTATGCCTACTCACGAATTCTAGATTTTACGTCAGGGTGGGGGGAAGCGGTTAATTGGAAAGATCCGTGGACAGAAAGAACTTTAAGAATAAACAGGAAGGAATCAGATTCTTCAAATATTTTCAATACGTTTCTAGTTTCGACAAAATTTGATAATGGAGAAAAACCCCTCAATATAAAGGATTTTGCAATATATCGCAATTTATATGTGTTAACCTATGATGTCATGTTGCTTGTTGCTCTTAGACAGTGGGAGATGTTTCTTGACTCTTATTTGTTTAGGATTTATGACATATTTTTACCTCCAGCAAAGATTTCTAAATCATCTCATGATGGAAAACAAAGTAGGGACTATTTTATAGCGATTCCATATGTATCAATTAGAAGAAAATCAGGACAAGCGCAGGGTATTTTCAGTAGGACGGTTTCTATTTCATTGATAAATATTCCTACGACAGAGAATGCAGAAGACAGACGAAATATGGACTTCGAAGAGATGCATGAAATGACACTAGATGAAACCAAGATAATTCTTGAGGACTCGCCGTTAAGAGATTTTATTAAGGATATTCTTACATCCTCAACCTTTGAAAACCTATCTAAAAAGAAAAAAGACATTGAGGAAGAAATCAAAGGAGAAATGCCACTTAGACATCTATTTAAAATAATTGCCTTGCTTATATTCGCAATTAACTCAAAAGAATTCGACGAAAATAAATGGTCCCTAATCGCTAACAGATTAAACGATTCTTTCCAGTACTCTAAACTCTTAGTTGTAGATGATGGTTCATTGGAGAAGGCATTAATAAATGATATTACCAAATTTTACAAAGAATTTATAGCAAGTGATCATCTTAGAGCGCTGTTAAACGATTTAGTTGCCCCGAATCACAATTTAAATTCTAATTCTGAACTTGATGTTGTTGATTTCCGATCCCTTACAGTAAATGAACCACATTTTCTTGACAATTCAGTTAAAGTTTTTTACAATCCTTTTGAGGACGTAACCGTTGTCTTCCTATTTAGCTATGCAGAGAAATTCCCTAAAAGATCTATAAAGTGGGGTTTATCTTGGTACATGCGACTAATTCAATCGCTCTCTATCTTAATTTCCATTAAAAATGATTATTACTACACCTTAGAACGAAGTGCTCCCTTTTCTGATATCTTATCAAGACTCGAAAGTGATATGCTTAGGGACTTAGATGACTTCTATGATCTAGAAATTAGGACGTGGGCCTATTCATACAGGCAGCAATTCAAACAGGTAAAAAAACTACTCGGGATCGATGTAGAATTCGAAAGACTCAGGGAGAAAGCATCAAATATGAGAGTCATAGTTCATACCCAAAGCCTAATTGATTTAAGTCGAGCCCAAATTAAATTAAGTGGGGACGTAAGTAGACTTACTTGGGTACTAATAGCATTAACAATTACCCTGATAATACTTTCAATACTAAAACTCCTTTAACTCTTTAATCTCTAACTCCCGCTATTTTGCATAATAGGTATCTCAAGCTTCTCAATTATCATTCTTGATTTCTTAGGTATTTCTGACAGTTTCCACTGATCCCCTATTCTGAGCATATGGATGCGATCAAAATGCCTCATTACGTCCTCCGGTGAATAGCGACTGAGAAGGTCCATCTTTCTCAGCGTGCCATAGATCCGGTAATACATCATTAGTGCTATGAAGTTGATGAACATCCATCCCTGAAGATGCAGATCATCCCTCATGTATGTCCTTTCAGCATGTATGGTGTTCTTGAAAGTGTCATATGACTGTTCAATGTCAGTGCGGGATTTTAGCATATCATACACAATGTCCCCTGAAACCTTCAGGTCTGTAATAACTGACATTGTGCCCATCCTCTCCCTCAGTTTGCTGAATGCCGTTTCTGATCCTTTCTAATGTCTCCTGAGATAATCCTTCTCCTCCTCGGCCTTGATGAAATCATTCCTGAACGTAAACATTGTCAAATCATCACTTATGTACCGGGAATAGAATATGGGATCATCCTGGAACATGAAATGTTTCTCCATGGAAATTGTATAACCTATGAGTCTGGAGTTCATCCTCAGGGGCATAATGAAATATATGCCCATGGATGACAGTGCTTCCCTATTGGACCTGGAATAGAATCCTGTGTCTGCAAATAGAACAATGTTCTTTCTTCCTGCCTCTTCCATTTTTGTCTTCAGGGATGCAGCGCTGTTAATTGATCCAGAAAGCATGCGGAAATATTCCGGCACGTCATGATCCAGAGAGAAGAGAAAGAGAACCTGTACCTGAGGAAGGTATTCTTCCATTAAGTTATGCCCAAGAGTTGCAGATATTATATTCTCGCTCATGGAAAGCACATGGGTGAGGTCCACAGCCAGATACCTGTCATCCTTCATGAAATCTTTCATGAACTCTGTCACCGATTTTCGATCCATTCCGATCTCCTTCAGCATATTTGAAAGTGATTCAGTGGACACATGGGCATCAGGAATCGTTTCAGAAATATAGGATGTTGAATAGTGGAATTCAACATTTTTTAGTGGTGACACATGTATGGGTCTCATCATGGAGAATATGAATATCTCCTTCCACTGTAGAAAGTGTTTCTTCAACTATTTGATCATGTCGCCTGATATGTGATTCACGAGAAATGATGCACCGTATTCCTTCACGGCTATCTGGCTGCAAAGTTTAACGATGCGCTTTGCCTTCGGTTTAATGAAACCATCTGGTGTTATCCTTCCCAGATACTCTCCAGTTTTCATCTGTGATCTCTTCTTTTCAGGATTCCATTTACTGCTTACCCTGTAAAGATAGTTAATGATCACCCCTCCTCATGCCTAGTGCCTGCGATCCAATATTTCAACACCCAATCTGGATAATCATTTTTTGTTTTGTGGTTAGTCATATTATGCATATGCCTAATCTGTAAGTATAAAACTCTTTCTGTAAAACACAGAAAATAAGGGGAAAGTGAATATATATTATGCAAAAGTGCCAGAGTTAGAGTTTAATAGAAAAATGGATCATCGGACTTTTGTGTAAGTTCATGGAGCAATAAGAATGAGAATACTACAGCGAATATAAAATCTCTAATAAAGAGCCGAAAATCCATGTGCAAACACTCCTTGTTTCCACCGCCAACGTATCTAATAGGAATTCAGAGCATGTATAATTTCCAAAGCTACCCACACAAAACCGTGATGAGCTACAAAATAAATATAGAATCGTATTTAATTTTGAAACACAATACATTACGGGTCCGCTATTCCACCAGCTCCACCATTCATTTTTCTCACCTTTTATTCTTTCTGAGCTCATATATTTATTCTTTTACTTTGTGAGCTTTTACACAGCTATATACCTTGGAAATATATAAAATTATCTCCAGCAACTTTTCTTCTGCTTCATTGCAGAGAACATTTATCTTTGTTAATTTATTAGTATTGCCTAAAACTTTAATCAAATTCCGACCGGTCCATTTAATTTATTGATCGAATCCTTTTGATGCCTTTACTCATTATGCTTTCACGACCATTCAGTCCAAGTATCAGGATCTTCGTCTTGATGATGTATGAAAATTGTTTGAAACTTTAAGGGAAACATCAATATTAATGGCATAGTAGCATTGATAAAACTGTGCCACTATTGCGAATTGACAAAAACAACGCCGAAGCAGATAATTGAAAAGGCAAGAAACATCGAAAAGAATTTCCGCTATGAATTTGCAGATTTTGTAAGGGAAACAGAGAGTAAAGGCAAGTTGGGATCATACATGGCGAGGTTCAAGAAGGTTGTCTTATCCTGGCTGAAGTGTAATGGTATCCGTTTGCAGTTAGCCGCTAACACATCCGGACAGAATGAAACTCCAACAATGGCAAATAAAAGGGTTACGAGCAAAGAAGAGTTAGCAAGGATATTGAGAAAAGTAACCTCTCGTGGAAGGGTTATCATCGCTTTGATGGCATTTTCAGGATTAAGGCTGGGATCACTTGGCGATTATGAGGGGACTTACGTCTTAATACTGGGAGATTTAACGGAGTTAAAATTATCCGATTAGATACAATTCGACATGATGCCTTTAACTGTAATAGTGAGGAGCAATCCTAGCAAATGAAGTAATTAGTATTTCTCATTCATAGGCAGGGAGGGCGCAACATACATAAAGGAATACCTTGAAGAGAGAACGAAGCAGGGAGAGGAACTAATATATGCTTTACCGCTTTTGCAGTTTGATGTAAGAGGCATAAAGAGGAAGACCTTCCTAACGACGACGCTTTTTACAAGGAATATAAGGATTGCCATACACGGAGCAGGAATGAAAATGGGGCCATACGTTTTAAGGGCATATTTCTCAACGGCACTTGACATAGCAGAGAGCAAAGGAGACAAGTAACATAACAAACGCTCTCTTATTAGTTATCGGCTAAAAATCTGATAAGACACTGATAAGGAGCGAATTGGATAAAGTTATGAACGATTTGGCGGAATATGTGAACTTGAATATGCCAAGACATATAATCATTTACGGTTCTAATGGGTCAGATAAGATGCTTAGTGCATTGACAATGGCAATGGCACTGAAGGGCAGTAAATCCATTTCATACTATTATGTTAATGCAGGAGAGATCTCAACATCAGTAAAAATATACTGAACGATGACAAGGATATCAAGCAGAGGCCATAATATCTATGAAGTGAAAAAAGATTCGATTCACTATGATCTGGAAGACCCTTAGTTATTATGGACGAAGTAGATTTATTGCAGGACCATGATATTCTTTATCATATAACCAGACACACCAACGCAAACCTACTTCTTTTAACGCAGAAGGTCTACTGGTGAAAGGATATGAACGATGAGAGCGTGAAGAGCTCGCTATAGCCTGATCATATAGTATTCCACGAATACACCGCAAATGAGACGAAGGAGATACTGGAAATAAGCTCCGAGGAAGGCCTTTATAATTACAGCAAAGAGGCCATAGGTTAATTGTCTGCTATGTTAGTACGGGATTACAGGAGCGATACCGGAATAGGAATAAAAGCATTGGAAATTCTTGGCAGGAACAATAAATGGAGAAATGAAGATCTAAGAAATGCTATAATAAAGGCTTACATAGAAGTTGAAGTCAAAACCCTTAGAAATCTTGGTGACAGGGATCTTTTAATACTTGCATCGCTGATAAAGAATCAGGATACCAACAAGGCTTACGCAGAAGTATCCAATAACAACAACCTACTTCTCAAAGGAATGAACAAATCAACATTCTTTCAAAGCGTAAACTATTTACAGAACCTTAGAGTAACCACTTTGATAAAGAAAAAGATTGAAAGACATTATACCACGGAATCACAAATATTATTATCAGAAGAATCAATAGTATCTGCGGAACTAAGAAAGAGGCTATAACGATGATTAATGAGGCTATTTTGCGTGAAAAAATTTATCAACACGTAATTAAGATTAAATCTTCAAAAGATATATTTGATTTTTTTAATATATTGGGTTACCCGGAAACTATTGTTTTAAATAAATCTTCAAAGAGGAAAAAAAACGAATTTGACTTCAGAAAGGAGGATGAAGAAAGGATCAAAGAGATATTCTCAATTTTGAGTTTTGACAAAAACCTCTCTGTATTCCTTTTAGAAACAACAACTTTACATCCATCATTTGTGAGATCCGTAACGAACACATTTGATAAACAATACCTGCAGTATCTTCTTATCTTCACGGTAGATTATTCTGAAATTTCCTTTGTCTTTCCAGACAAAGAGAAGTTAGAGGCTGGGAAACATAAATTAAAGTTAACAAAACTAACTCTGGATAAAAAAGACATAGAAAACAAGAGTAATTATTACAGTGTTATCCAAACGCTTGCAAATATGGCATATGAAGAAAATTCAGGTTGGAGAGATATATGGAGAAAATGGAAAAAGACCTTTAGTGTAGAAAGAGTTACCGAAGAATTCTTTGAACGTTATAGGGAAATTTTCTTCAAATTACGAGAGAATCTGAATAAGCAAAAAATTCCAAGTAAAGAATCCCACGAATTTACGTTACAGTTTCTTAACAGGATAATGTTTATATATTTCATATCAAAAAAGAGGTTGCTTGAAAAACCAAATTTTATTGAATGGTTATGGTCTTCCTATAAGGAACTCGGAAAATTTGATTCTAATGAGTTCCATGAAAAATGGCTTAAACAAATATTTCTAAAAGCATTCAATAATCGCGCGAATGAGATTATAAATTTACCAGATGAAGTGATAAAGGTAATGTCAAATGTTCCATACCTCAATGGGGGATTATTCAGAGAAAATGAACTGGACAACCTAAAAGTTCAGATTAGTGACAGATTGTTTAAAAGCATCTTTGAGTTTTTCGAATCCTACAATTTTACGATCAAGGAGGATATGCCTCTCGAATCAGAAGTCGCGGTCGATCCCCAAATGATAGGTTATGTATACGAGTCATTAGCAAACGTGGCTGAGGAAATTTATGATAGAAAGGATCTTGGTATTTTTTATACACCAAGAGTCGAAGTAGATTTTATGTGCAGAAGGAGTTTAGTTGAATATTTTTCAAAGAATTTGAACGAAATACCAAAAGAGAAATTTTATCATTTGCTCTTTGATCCCATCGATGAAAGGGAGAGAATAGAAAACTGGTTTACAAAAGATAATTTGTGGAGAAAACTGGAAGATGCTCTAAACAATTTAGGGTCATCGGACTTTCATGTGGGTTCATGGATAAAGCTGTAGATTACCGCACCTGAAATATATGGAAGTCTTCAGGTGCTCCTTATTTCTGAATCCATACGCCATCTTTTCTATGAGCGCTATCTTTGAATTGATCCCT
>NZ_JBLSDF010000049.1:0-9935 GCF_052315355.1 Cuniculiplasma thermophilum | reverse complement strand
GGATCTTGTTATGCTTTCAAGATACTTTCTCTCATCATCCGTCAGGGTGATGTGTGGCTTAACACGCTTGAACACCATAGGTAGATATGGATACTGAGTATAAATAATTGTAAGTGTATTATGGAAACGCTATACTAGATACCCGGAAAGCATAACATCCTTCACACTGACAAAATTCTATGGTGCCGGATTTCTCCGTGTGGGTTTCATGCTTGCCTCAAAGGATAAGATAAGGAAACTGAAAGAATACAGATACCTTTCATCAGGTTCACCAAATTTGATTTCACTCTACTTCGGGAGAAAGGTACTGGAAAGCAGGGAGTTCTTTTTAAAGGAAGTTAAAAAGGTGATTGAAACAAACAGAGATATTGTTAAGAGAAAACTTTCATCCTTTGGATTCACATTCTCTGATCCAGATAATTCATCAACAACCTTTGTGAGCGGCAATTTTGATGAAAAATGGTGCAGAGAACTTTTGGAGAAAAAGGGCGTTCTGGTTACCCCTGGAAAGTATTTTGGTTTTGACAGGGGATTCAGAATATGCTTCACTTCGCCATCTACTGAGAAATTATCAGAGGCTCTCGACCTGATAGGAGAGTTTGCAGGTGTTAATTGATGTACAAATGGTACAGGCTTATCTTTACCGACCTGTATCCAACGACAGATATATGGAAATACAGGTCAATGTCCGAACTTCTTATTCCCTGGAAGAATGAGATCAACAGATTCAGGATAGTGAGCAACCCGGAAATTACTGATTTTTACATAGGAAGCTCAGGTGTTGAATCCATGTCCATGATAAGATCATTCTTCAAACGTCTTTATAGCATAAACCTGGAACCTGTAAATGAGGTGCTGGATGAGCCCTATCCCCTCAGAAAATTTATATTTGCACCCAGGAAGCCCATAAGGCAACTGTATTCCAAATCACTTGTTCAGAATCTGGCAAATCTTCATACAATATCCGGTAACGAAATAGTATCTGATTTTGCAATGTACAGAAGAGGAAGGGAAAAGATTCTTGTCGCCCTGAGAATTGGAACATTCTCTGAAATTCATACTATGAGAGCAGAAAACGCATACATAGACAGAATGTTGAAAAGATTCTCGAATGAGACCAGGATTAGGGTAAAGGAGATTAAGGGAATAGGATCCTTTAGAAGGGCAAAGGGGTTTGAGCCAAACAGGCTCATAAATATAATAAGAGTTCCTGACGATGAGGATGAGCCCTAATCAGGGGTGTTATTCTCTTCAGTATATTTTCTGTTTGTTCCAAATGGGGAAAATGATTTCCCGTTTCCGTGGTAGAATTTTGAGAAAAATTCCACATAGAGAAGTCTCACTCCCTGGATTCCGCCCTCCACTATTGCAAGAAGCAGTGCAAAGATCTGACCAAATATTAGTACTATTATTCCCAGGATGATCATAAATGGGTTAGATAGCGTACTGAAGAAAAAGTCGTTAATGAGTGATGTGAGAATCACAGATGCAAGAAGTATTCCCATAATTCTTGTATATGACAATACATGGCTGATTATGGATGGAAGTTCTATTATTCCCTGTACTCTCTCTGCAACAACAATTAATATTATTCCCACTGCCATGACTGCAACATCAATATCCGCATATACATTTGTTGCAAGATTAAGATTAAGTCCATATATTAGTGAAAGACCAAATACAACTATGCCCCAGACGAATAATAACCATCCAAACTTCCCCCATACGTGTATTCTCTCACCATAATAGTGCTCATTTATCATTCCTAGTATGAGGCCAAAGGATACCATGAATACACCGAAGTATCCGCTCATCAGTAGAATTTTAGATGTATAATCTATAGGATTATAGTAAGTCACATGAAATGGTCCTATCTGAGTTGGGAGTATTGAATACCCAAAGAAGCCATTAAAAACAATACCCGATATTATTGCGGCTATTCCCCCAGGAATGAGAGCTTTTGCAAGAACCTGCAGTTGATATGGTGTGAAAACAGACCCTATGAAATTTGTAAGCTTTTTAGGTAGCTTTACCTTCTTCTTGGTGCTGTTCATCCTCTTTATTATCCATATGGACATCAATAATATGACAATACCAAATCCAAAATCACCTACCATTATTCCGAAGAATATGGGAAAAACAATGGCGAATATTAGTGTTGGGTCTATTTCTATATCCTGAGGAAGGGAATAGAACCTGATGAATGATTCAAAGAGCCTGACTCCTCTTGGATTTTGAAGAAGAGTTGGCCCTCTTTCGTCAGTCTTCAGCTTCTCAACTATACACTGCTTCTCTGTCACCTTTTCTAATCTGCTTTTCAGTTTGGAAAAACTCCGTTCTGGTATCCATCCTTCGAGCACGAATATGCTTGAGGTTGAGGGCATTCTCATTGCGGCTTCAACCTTCTTTGCCTCTATCTCAAGAGCCTCCTTGATTGACACAACCTTATCATAATATTTGTCCGATAGCTCATCTATTCCTGCCTCGAGGTCTTTCAACTTTTCTGAGAGTTCTTTCCTCTTTTCTTCCAGACTCTTTTTAAGCTCTGATGGTTTTCCGGACATTCTCATTATGAAAATCGGCCTCTGCTCACCTGTCCCGAGACTCTGGGAAAACTCCTTCTCACGTTCCTTTGGAACACAAACTATTGTTGACTGTCCCGCATTTATTGTTACAATATCAGGAGATTTTGCATTATATGGATAATTGACAATGAAAGAAGATATTGAATCGTTGTTGAAATATGAAAGATCTACGTCCAGATTTTCCATGTATGACAATACTTCAAGTCTGTTATCTATCTCCTTTATTGTTGATCTTATGTCATCCATGGAGGAATATGCAATTCTTAAGTCCTCACTTAATCTTATCTCAGAAGCAGCCTTTAAAATCTCATCCTTTCCATTAAATTTCATCCTCTTGGAAACAGGTCTCGGATGGAGAAGGTTTTCGTATCCCCTGAACCTGTTAAGTTCATCAATAATTATTCCCCTGTCTGGAAGATCCGTACCCTGCTTCATCATGTTTTTTACTTCTGCGGATACCTCTTCCAGCTGGATAACCTTCATTTCGTGAAGCGTTGAAATTATGGCATCGGCTTTCTCCTTAGAACCTATAACACGAATCTTTTCCATAGGTACTGGTGTTATTCCCATTTTGAATCATTCCATATTTTTCTTCATAAACTTAAAAAGGAGATCCGCAGCCTTTTTATCGGTCAGATTGAGTGAAATGGCTTCTGCATCCTTTCTTGCCTGCTCCTTGCTCTCTTCTATCTTTTTATTGACCTCTTCCTGAAGCCGGGCAATTTTATCTGAGTATTCCTTGCTGTATTTTTCTTCGGCTTCTCTTGTCTCTTCCTCAAAGGATTTCTTAGCCTTTTCAATCTTTTCCTGGCATTCCTTAGAGGCTTTATCTATCATTGCCTGAACCTCATCTTCCTTATTCTTTATTCTCTTTATCTCTTCAATACCTTTTTCTGTCATAATTTCACCAGCAGGAATATAGCCAATACTATTACAAGTATTCTAATCGGAAACATATATCTCCATATTGCATAGAGCTTTCTTTGCTCACTGTTCATCTCCTGAAGCTTGAATTTCTTCAAATTTTTTACTTTCAACTCCCTCCTCCTGGGCAGTGATCTTCTTTTTCACTATTTTGAGAGTTGTAAATGTGTCCCGTTCCAGTTCGTCAAGTCTCATTCTTATATATTTAGCATCTGCATTTAGTTTTGGAATCATAACAAATTCGATTGCGTTTGAACGCCTTTTCGTCTTATCTATCTCGTTTAAGAGTCTTCTCATGGACTTTTCCTTCTCAACAACTGTTATGAGAGACTGAAAGAGCTTTTCAAAAATGTCTATTGAATCGTTTATGGAAGATGGTACAGATATTGCCCTGAACCTTTCAGTTAGAACCGCTCTTTCTGTATTAATTCCTATCTCAGGTATTCTTACTCCCATCACGTTCTTTGTGTTCATTGAAACACTGGATTCCCCAGACATGAATGAAAATCTTTCTATTGCAAGCCTTCCCTCAGATATTTCTGCCTTTGTGATTGATTCAATTGCCCTTGCAGTTTCATTCCTTAGATTTTCCCTTAGACCTCTCATCTCCTTTGCCAGTTCTAGAAACTCCATTATAAGAGCTGATCTCTTCATTTTTAAAAGCTGATAGCCTCTCTTTGCAAGCTTTATCCTCTTTCTTATCTGTATTAACTCTATTCTTGTTGGCTTAACATTGAGAGATGCCGTTTAGATCACTTCCACTTTCCATACTTTTCGATGAAATCCTTCTTTAGCCTCTTCATTTCTCCAACTGGAAGTTCAGACATGAGATCGTAACTGAGGTTTAATGTATCCTCTATGGTTCTGTCCTCGTAGAGACCCTGATTTACATATCTCTTCTCAAATTCGTCTGCAAATTTCAGATAACTCTTGTCGTTGGCGCTCAGTGATTCTTCACCCACTATTGCACTTAAGGATCTGAGGTCCTTTCCATTGGCATATGCAGAATACAACTGATCAGCAACTCCCCTGTGATCTTCTCTTGTGCTACCCTTCCCGATTCCCTGATTCATAAGTCTTGACAAAGATGGTAGAACATCAACGGGAGGGTAAATTCCCTTTCTCTGAAGATCCCTGCTCATGACTATCTGTCCCTCAGTTATATAGCCCGTAAGGTCAGGTATGGGATTTGTGATATCGTCACCTGGCATTGTTAATATGGGGATCTGTGTTATTGATCCATTTTTGCCCCTGATCTTTCCTGCCCTTTCGTAAATTGTACTCAGGTCAGTATACATATACCCAGGGAATCCTCTTCTTCCTGGAACCTCTTCCCTGGCTGATGAAATTTCTCGGAGGGATTCACAATAGTTTGTCATATCTGTCAGTATTACGAGAACATGATATTCTCTTTCGTATGCAAGATACTCCGCAGTTGTAAGGGCGACCCTCGGGAGAATTATTCTCTCCATAGAAGGATCTGATGAGAGATTAAGAAATATTGCAGCCCTGTTAAGTGATCCTGTTTTTCTGAATTCATTCATGAAGAAGTTTGCCTCTTCGCTTGTTATACCCATTGCACCGAAAATAACTGCAAACTGGTCATCGGATTTTAGGGTTTTAGCTTGCCTCGCTATCTGTGCTGCAAGCATATTATGGGGTAGACCTGATGCTGAAAATATGGGAAGCTTCTGACCCCTTACAAGCGTGTTCATTCCATCAATTGTGGATATACCAGTCTGAATAAATTCAGAAGGCTCTTCCCTTGAATAGGGGTTTATTGCATCACCCACAATCTCCACTTTTTCAGAGCTCTGTATCTCGGGGCCCTTATCAATTGGTTCTCCCAAGCCGTTGAATACCCTACCAAGAACCTCATCTGATACCCTGATCCTTGCCGTTTCCCCTCTGAACTTAACTACTGTATTAGTGTTGTCCAGACCACTTGTGGCTCCAAATACCTGCACTATTGCCAATCCGTTGCTCGTATCCAGAACCTGGCCTGATTTTACCTGACCATCAGGAGTTTCAATGGATACCATTTCGTTATAACCTGCATTTTTTATGCCTTCCACGAAAATGAGAGGCCCGCTTATTTCCCTTATACTCTTATAACCAACTTTTACCATTATCTTTCACCCCCTATTGCCCTTATATCATTCTCAATGGATTCCATAGCGTCTTTCACATAACTTTCCAGATCGGCATCCCTGACCTCCTTAATCCTGGAAATTTTTTCCTTGGAACGAATATTCTGAATAGCTTCCATTGTTATTCCAGATGCAATTGCCTTTTCTATCTGCTCAGAATAGAACATTATGAGGTTCATCATAACACTCTGCTTCTTTACTGAACAGTACTGATCTACCTCATCAAAGGCGCTCTGTTGAAGATAATCCTCACGAATAATCCTTGCCACATCAAGAGTTGCCTTTTCCTTATCAGGAAGTGCATCGTAACCCACAAGCTGTACTACTTCTTGCAGTTCTGCCTCCTTCTGCAGGATTCCCATCATCTTTCCGTTTATGTCTGGCCAGTTCTTGGATACATTCTCCCCAAACCAGGGAAGAAGATCTGAAAGGTAAAGAGAATATGAATTCAACCAGTTGATGGATGGGAAATGCCTCCTTGAAGCCAGAGATGCATCCAGTGCCCAGAAAACCCTGGTGACTCTCAGTGTATTTTGGGAAACTGGCTCGGAAATATCTCCGCCTGGTGGCGATACTGCTCCAACAATAGTGATTGACCCGTTTCTGTCTGGTGATCCGTCTATGATTGCATTTCCTGATCTTTCATAGAATTCCGAAAGTCTTCTTCCCAGGTATGCAGGATAACCTTCTTCACCAGGCATCTCTTCAAGCCTTCCTGAGATTTCTCTCAAAGCTTCTGCCCACCTTGATGTGCTGTCAGCCATCAAGGCTATTCCATACCCCATGTCACGGTAGTATTCTGCAATGGATATACCTGTATAGATACTTGCCTCCCTTGCGGCCACTGGCATGTTTGAGGTGTTTGCAATTAGTATTGTCCTCTCCATCAAGGGCTTTCCACTCTTCGGGTCCTGAAGTTCCGGGAAGGTGGTCAGAATTTCTGTCATTTCATTTCCTCTCTCACCACAGCCCACATATACAACTATATCACTGTCTGCCCATTTTGAAAGCTGATGCTGCACCACTGTCTTACCAGACCCAAAGGGCCCTGGTACTGCTACAGTTCCACCCTTTGCAACAGGAAACAGTGTATCTATAACTCTCTGACCCGTGATTAGTGGTATAGATGGGGGTAACTTGGATTTAACCCCTCTTATTGATCTTACAGGCCATTCCTGTCTCATGGTTAATTTAGTAACTTCTTCCTTTCCTTTGATGTGTGCGAAAACGTCAGTTATCTTCATCTTTCCTTCTATTATTTCCTCTACAACTCCAGAAACATTGAAAGGAGCCATTATTTTATGTTCAATAAGTGATGTTTCCTGTACCGTACCAAGAATCTGCCTGGGTTTTATAACATCCCCTTTCTTAACTGCAGGTACAAAGTCCCATTCCTTTTGAGTATCAAGTGGAGATGCTGTATACCCTCTTCTTATGAAATCACCGGTCTTGTCCCTTATAACATCAAGTGGTCTCTGAATACCGTCGTATATGGATTTCAGAAGCCCAGGACCTAATTCCACTGACAGTGGCCTTCCGGTTGTTTCAACCTTTTCTCCCGGTTTTATTCCACTGGTATCCTCATAGACCTGTATTGTTGCACGGTTTCCTGTGATTCTTATGATTTCCCCGACGAGATTCATCTCTCCAACTCTGACCACGTCGTACATCTTGGAACCTTCAATATCTTCAGCTGTCACAACAGGGCCTGAAACCCTGACAATTTTACCCATATTTTTCACCTTCCTATATCAACGCCCAGTATCCTTTTTGCCATGGCAGATAAAGATTCCTCGTTATCCTCTCCTGGTAAAGGAATGAACATAATCAGCGGATTCATTATACTCTCATAATATGTCATGAGTCTTCGGTCCATATATTTCTTAAGACTCTCGCTGACGAAAATTACTGAGTATTTTTTTGATTTTGATAATTCCTCCAGTTTTGCAACACCTTCTTCACCTGAATACTCATAGGAGTCCGCTATTCCTATTAGCCTGAAACCAAGTGAAACTGATCTTTCACCTATTACGCAAATTTTTCCTGAACTTTCACTTAACTTTTCCATTATAGCACCAGCATCTTCAATATCTGTTCTTTCCCAAGCCCGTGAGCCTTGGCTGCAAATATTGTCCTGAGGTTGTTCCTTTCGTTCTCTGCAAGTATTATGCCGTTGAATATGGCCCCCAAAGAGTTAGACTGGGAGGCGAGTTTTGGTACATTCCTTCTAAATACCTCTTTCTTTATAAGAAATTCCAGATCACCAAGATTTACATTTTTAATATCAACGCTCTCCCCAATTCCAAATATTTTCAGCACGCTTTCTATCATGGAGGTTGAATCCTGGGAATTGTATAAATTTCTTATCTGATCAATGGAAATGTTACCAAATTCAATAATTCCTGATGTGATGGATGTAAAGTCCAGCTTAAGCTGCTTTGCCTTTATGGCTGTCATCATGTTTTTAATATCTACCTGCTCTCTGAAATAGTATCTAAGTGGCTCCTCGTCGCCCCTGTAAAATTTTACTGAATCGATGAGCCTGGAAAAGTATGCTACATCCAAAGCATACAGTAAAACCGAAACGTCCTTCTCCTTTCTGTATTCGTCAATAAACCTGAGCATATAGACGCCGTAACCAAGTTTGGTCAAATATTTTGTAATGCTTTCCACGTCGTTTTCATTTATCATCAGGGAGTAATCTTCCTTCGTTATGAGATTGCTGGTAAGTCCTATGGGAAACCTCTTGGAATCCACGATAAACAGATCATCCCTATCCACCTTCTTACCAAGGGACTTGGCTGTGAGTATACTCTTTATGCTATCTATATCCCATCTGGAAACGTAACTTCTTATGGGTTCCATTGCTCCAGAAGGCGGGGCTTCTACTATCCTGAGAATAAAGGATATCATCCTTCTTGTGGAGGCCAGTTCTAGAAGATCATAGCCCTGATAAAATGTGGAAAGTGCTTTCAAATGTTCCTGGTACGGAGTGCCGTCTAAAATTGCAATTATATCAGTTGGATTTTTAGCATCAATTATTGCATTGAACTGATCCTGAGTCAAAAGCTCATTTTTTAGAACTCTGGCCTTGGCTGCAGAACCTGCATAAGTTGCATCCATTAATTTGCACCCATAATCGATAAAAGCATTTCCTCTAATTCCTGTCGGTTTTCCAGAATCAAAGAATGAAGCGTAAGATCCAGAATCCTTTTTCCGTCTTTGGATATGGCCACTATACCTATCTGTTCTTTGACCGTTTCCTCAGTTTTAAAATCACCTTCTATTTTTGAGACAATTTTTTTATCCTTTGAGGAAACTATGACTTTGCAGTTCTTGCCTAGTTCACTAAGTGCCTTAGATACAGATTCAGCGATAAAAGAATCATATCCTTTTATATCCCTAATTTTGTCGTAAAAACTCTCGGAGCTGTCAACAAACTTTGATACCTCAGAGGATTTCTTATTCATGATTATGCTTCTATATTCCAATCTGGATTCGTCCTCTCCTCTTCTTGTAAGATTTGCCATATCCTCTTGAATCTTTTTACTCCATTTCTTCTCTATTTCGTCCATGGCATTCTTCTTATCAGTCTCAATCTTGCCCAGGTTTGACTCACACTCAGAGTTTATCCTGGCAATTTCCTTTTTACCTTTTTCTTCTATACTGGATATAATGTCTTCCGATGACATCTGTAACTCACAGAACACCCTTAAGGAGAATTATACCAAGCACCAAACCTATAATCCAAAGCGTTTCCGGTATAACAAAGAATATGATAACCTGACCAAATTTTTCAGGTTTCTCGGCTATAATCCCCATACCAGACGCACCAATTCCTTGCTGAGCCATTCCAGTTCCTATTAAACCCCCGGCTATGGCTATTGCAGCGGCTATTGCTTCAAGAGCATAGGTATAATTAACGGTTGAACCAGTACTTGAACCAGTAGCTGGTACTGCAACCAGAGCAGCAATTGCACCTAATACCGAACCTGTATCAACAAACATGAAAATCCTGATTGCCCAATGAAGACTTTTTATTTAAATTTAATTCTACGAATCTAATTTTCAGAGAACTTGTTGAGAAATAGATAAATATACCAATATTTAAATTTTTATATAATTGATTCAATAGCGTGACTTTACATCTTCTTTTTATTAGTATATCATGGAACACGCAATTTAGCCATTTTCTGTAAATCTGTCTGTGGGTACACAGGATTTTCATTGTCTTCATGTTCAATTTATTCCGTATTTTCATATGTACATAATGCAT
>NZ_JBLSDF010000048.1:0-10202 GCF_052315355.1 Cuniculiplasma thermophilum | reverse complement strand
GTGGATCATTCACAAAATATTGCCTGTACTTTTCCCTAAGAACTGTGTCGTAAAGGTCACTCACACAGTAACATGGCTATCCCATGAATAAATGTTATTGTTCCCTTATCTGTTCAGGGAAATGGGTTTTTAGAAATCCTCTCCATACTTCATATTCCTTATAGTATTTGGCATTTAACCATACCTCATATTCAGTTTTAACTGATTTCAGATTCTGCACTTACAAAAGTAGTATTATGGATTTTTATACACGGAAATTTATCATTTTTGTCTGTTATATTTCAGGCAATAAACGTTGATTCCCCTTGAAACTGAAATACAAATAGATTATGCAGAAACCAAATAGGTTATATAGTGTGGTTTTTTATAACTTAACAATGGAGTTAAGGTATTACATTATAAGAAGGCTACTGATATTAATACCTACATTGTTCGGTCTAATATTGCTGACCTTCATACTGCTACGTGCGGTTCCCACTTCGGATTTAATTGCTAGTTTCATATCGCAAAAAGCTGACGCCCAGGAGAGGATTATTGAAAAGAAGGAGGCCATTGCATTTCTGGGACTCAATCAGCCTTTGCCTGTTCAGTTTCTGTATTATTTAAACGACATAATACACGGGAACCTGGGAGTGATGTATACAACTTTTTACACTGGTTCAGTTATGGGGGGAATTGAGAAATTTTTGCCATTCACCCTTGAGCTTGCGATTGGTTCCGTAATTTTATCCATAATAATTGCCATTCCCCTGGGTACTTACATTGGCGCTAGGCCAAACTCACCTTCGGATGCTATAGGCAGAATTTTCTCGCTTGGAATTTATGCTATGCCTGTTTTCTGGCTGGCGATCCTCGCTCAGATGATATTTGGGAGAAACATAGGCGTGCTTGGATCATACGGGCTTCCTATAAGTGGCGAAGGATATCCTTCCACAACAAAGGTTCCATGGATAGTGAACAATGTATCAGAACCGACTCATATGCTTCTTGTAGACGCGCTTCTCCATGGCAATCTTACTATAGCATATAGTGCCTTCATACATCTTATTCTCCCGGTGGCAGTCCTAACTCTAAGTATATTGGCTGGTTTGTTAAGATTTATAAGGGCCGGCATGGTTGACACAGCCAATCAGGAATTTGTAAAAACTGCAAGAGCAAAGGGTGTTCCAGAAAAACTTGTATTAAGAAGACACGTAAGGAAAAATGCTCTTTTGCCCTCTGTGACTGTTATTGGTCTGTTGATGGCCGGGCTATTAGGTGGAGTTGTTGTGATTGAAGATGTCTTCGACCTTAGAGGAATGGGAAGACTGACTCTGGCAACTATAACTGGATTGAACATTCAATTCTACGGAGTGGCCGGTACAGTACTGTTCTTTGGGATAATTCTTATGATTACCAATTTGATAGTTGATGTAGTATATGCGTTCCTCGATCCGAGGATAAGGTATTAGGGTGAAATAAATGCAGTCAACAGTTAGTATTTTTAAAAGATCAGGAGTGCAGAAGAAGAGGAGACCAAAATTAGAAGATTTCAAAGCAACGATGAAGCTTGTTTTGAAAAACAAGGTTTCATTGACTGGTCTCATCATAACGTCAGTTTATTTTATATTGGCTTTAATGGATTATGTGTATCCACAGTATCTTGGGGCAGGACCAGGTATTGTTACATCCATGACTCGCTTTAACGGCGGATACTTAGGTACAGGTTATCCACATGGTCCCACTTTGAATGGTGGATGGTGGTATTATCTAGGGACGACTTATGCAAACATACCATTATTTCCGGCAATTCTTTCCGCTCTATATATAGACCTGGGATACAGCCTTCTGATAGTCTTAAGTGGTGCAATAATAGGTATATTCGTAGGTACAATCTCTGCATACTATGGCGGCTTTTGGGATGAATTGATGATGAGAATTACCGATATATTTTACAGTATCCCATTTCTTATAATGGCCATAGCATTTACCACTATACTCTCATACAGTCTTGCAAAAGCTCATGCACCGATTAATGGTTTTTCATTGATAGCATTGGCACTTATAATTATCTGGTGGCCAACATATGCAAGGTTAACCCGTTCGATTACCCTGTCAATTAAGTCATCCAGATTCATAGAGGCTGCAGTTGCATCGGGATCATCCAAGCTCAGAAATATATTTGTTCACGTAATTCCAAATGTACTTTCACCAGTCTTCGTGCAAATATCACTGGATCTTGGTTCCATAGTTCTTATATTTGCCACTGTTGAATACCTGGGTTTAGGAAATGTGATTAAGGTAACTCAATATACTCCTGAACTGGGTGAGTTAATTTCACAGGGTCAGACATATCTTCCATTCGGCATATGGTGGCCGGTATTTGTACCGGGGCTGTTCCTTCTAATCTTCACAGTAGGGGTGAATATTCTAGGTGATGGATTGAGAGATGTACTTGATCCCAAGATGAGGAGGTAAAAAGATGATTACTCAGGAAGAAAACATAAAGGAAGTAAGTAAATCTAAGCCATACATAATAGTGAAGGATCTTGTAACTCAATTCTTCACGTCAAAGGGTATAGTTAAGGCTCTTGATAAGGTCAGTTTTGAGATATATCCTGGAGAGATTTATGGTCTCGTTGGAGAGAGCGGGTGCGGAAAGAGTGTCACTTCAACTTCCATAATGGATTTGATTCCAGATCCACCAGGAAGAATAATGGGTGGCGAGATTTTCATAGACTCTTTCAATATTCTGTCAGATTTGAAGAGCCTTGCAAAAATTAGAATTAGAAGTGAGACTGATGTCAAAATCAAGAGAAATAAAAGGGCAAGCAAGAGGCATAATGAGATTCTATCCCAGATCAGGGGAAACAAAATCTCAATGATTTTCCAGGAGCCATTTCTGGCACTGAATCCAACAATGAGGATTGGAGATCAAATAATGGAATCCATCCTTTTGCATAATATACTGAGCATAAGTGACGGCATTATTAAGAGGAATAATCTGAACAGTAATGATCTTGATAAATTCTTAAAAAACCTCAAAAGTGAAAATGATGATATAAGAAAGAAAAAAGTCATAAACAACTTTGTTACAGAATTTGGAATTCAGGAGTTTGAGGAAAGTCTGAGATCATTGATTGAGAATTCAACTGATGATTCCTATGTTAAAACTGAAATTATAAATATGATACAGGAAAACAAGAAAAACACTGACATGAAATTGATTACTGAAATAAGGGAATACTACTATTACAGGGATCAGATGTTTCAACTTACCCTTGAGGAAATTCAGGCTGAAAGAACTGGGGAAACAGCAGTCAGAAATCAAAAACATGAACAGATAAAGGCCCTGAGGAAATACATAAATAACAGATTCTTTGTGCTTAGGATGAAATTAAGGTTTGCTGAAAAACACTATATGGCTCCATTCAGAAAGGAGGCTAGGAGAAGAGCAATCGAATTGCTATCTCTTGTGAACATTGCAGGCCCTGAAATTGTAGTTGATTCATATCCTCATGAACTTTCAGGTGGAATGCAGCAAAGGGCAATGATAGCAATGGCATTGGCATCAAATCCAAAGATGCTAATTGCAGACGAACCAACAACCGCTCTGGATGTTACAACCCAAGCTCAAATTCTAGAAATTATAAAGGATCTCAACGAGCTTATAGGAATGGGTGTTCTCTTCATAACGCACGATCTGGCAGTTATAGCTGAAATGTGTGATAGAGTAGGCGTTATGTACGCTGGAAATTTGGTAGAAGAGACATCAACAACGGAAATATTCAACGATCCAAAGCATCCTTATACTGTGGGTTTGATGAATTCAGTTCCAAGAGCGGATCGAAAAAGAGAAAGAGAGATTCGTTTGGACACCATTCCAGGAACTGTTCCAAACCTCATAACTCCTCCAAGTGGATGTCGTTTCCATCCAAGGTGTAAATTTGCAATGGATATTTGCTCACTGAAAAAACCAAAGCTGGTTGAAATATCTCCTCAGCACAAGGTTGCATGTTTTCTATATTCAGACGAGTCAGAGGTGGATTAAATGGATGACGCAAAAACATTACTGTACGTTTCAAATTTAACAAAATATTTCCAGATATCTGGGGGAATTGGAAGGAGAAAAGGTTATGTGAAGGCTGTAGATTCTGTTACTTTTTCATTGATGGAAGGCGAAACTTTAGGGGTTGTTGGTGAAACAGGATGCGGAAAGACAACTCTCGGCAGGAGCATTTTACAATTAATAAAACCAACTTCAGGAGACGTATTCATAGATGTCCCAGAAGATGTGATGAAAGAAGTGATGGAGATAGACAGAAGGCTCTCTCTCTTCGATGAGGAAAGCATGGAATCAGATGAATACAGGGACCTGAAAGATCGCTTTGACGAAATCGCAAAGGAATACTCCCTTACAAGAATGCATCATCACAAGTTAAAGGAATACAGAAAGATTATGCAACCTGTCTTTCAAGATCCATTTTCATCACTTGACCCAAGAAAACTGATTAAGGATTCAATTGCAGAACCAATGAAACTTCTAACAGACATGAGTCAAAATGAGATTCTTGATAAGGAAATTAGCTTAATTTCCGAGATTGGATTGAGTGAAGATCACTTATACAGGTTCCCTCACGAGTTTAGTGGGGGTCAGAGACAGAGAATTGGGATTGCGAGGGCAATATCCATTGAACCAAAACTTCTCGTGCTGGATGAGCCGACCTCAGCTTTGGATGTTTCAGTTCAGGCTCAGATATTGAATATATTGAAAGAACTTCAGGCTTCCAGAGGCATTTCATATGTGTTCATAAGTCACCATCTGAGCGTTATAAGAATGATGGCTGATAGGGTGGCTGTAATGTACCTCGGGAAGTTAGTGGAACTTGCTGAAACAGAGGAGCTGTTTACGGATATGCTACACCCATATACTAAAGCACTTCTTTCAGCAATACCTATCCCAGATCCTGCAATTAGGAGAGAGAGAATAATCCTGGAGGGTGAAATTCCAAGTCCTGCAAACCCACCAAAGGGTTGCTACTTCCACCCAAGATGTCCAGTTGCCATGAAAAATTGTGGATGGTCACCGAGGGATCTGATAAACCCAATCAAGGAAATGCTTGATCCCTATAGAAATCAGGAAGCTTCATCCTTACCCGAGATAATAGAGATAGTTTCTGATGAAGAAGAAAACATAATAGAGCTAGTATTCAAGGAGGGACAGGAATTTGATAGGGAGAATGTGAAGGAACAGATAAAACAAATGCTCCTAAAGGAATCAGCCAAAAAAGGCGGAGTAAAGTATTCAGCGGTAGAATCTGTGGACTTTTCTGAGGAAGGAACCATTATAATATCATTACTTGAATACGATACGCCAACCCTCAAAGAGCCAAGAAAAGGTCATTTTGTCTCCTGCCTCCTGTACGATTACAATTACTTTGACGAAAAACAAAAGGTTAATGATGATGCAGGGAAACAGACAAAAACCAAAATTAACTTCTAGGGATAAAAGAAGGGAAAATTCGAGATGGGCTCTCTCTTCAAAGGAATTATCCCGAAAGGAAATTTTTCTTTATATCTTCTCAGATTTCATAAGATACAGTTATTTTTTTTCAATTCTCTTCTTTAATCTTGTAATTGTATTACTGCAATCCTACTACTCTTCGTCATACCTTAGAAAAATGCTCTTATATGCATATCCCTATAATATTTTTGGTGGCCTTTATGAAATATATTTTGTATTTGCAATTGGTACAATAGAAATTTTACTATTTTACTATGAGATCACATTTTATCTTACAAAGTTAAGAAAAAAAATCTATGGGGAAACTTATTAGAAATTTTAAACCTGTTAATTATGTCCAAAGAGGCAAGAGCTATATTGAAAATTTCCTTGGACCGAGTTTTCCACTACATGATCTTCACTGTCATATCCATCAGATGAAAGTTTTTCCTCAACTATTTTCAGCAAATATTCAAAATAATATGTAAAAAACTAATTAATTTAGAAGATGATCTTAAAATCATTCTGTTTACGGAATCAGTGGATTCATTATATAATGGTGGAATAATAAACCTAAAACTTAAATATCTCTTTTTTGTTTATCAAGAAAATCGGAGGAAAAAAATGACGGAAAATAGTGCTAATGGACCCGCATCTCCCTCATTCACACCACCATCTGGTGGTGGAAAGGCGAGGTTGATTGCAATAATAGTGGCCATAGTAATAGTAGTCTCAGTCGGAGGATTTGCAGCATATGAGTTGGTACAAAAGCCAACTGCAAGTGTAACAAAATCATCCAATCAGGCGGTTTCAATCGAAGTGAATTTCCATGCTGCCTTGAAGTCTGTGGTCTATAACTTTGGAGATATGCAAGCTGGTACAGTAACATCCAGTGGTGTAAGTAATGGTGTTTATGCTGACTTAAGCACTGGATTGTTATATTTGAACCATACTTATAGTGAAGGTGGTACCTTTATACTTACTGTTCAGCCGACCTTTTCCAATGGAACAGTAGGACCAATATATGAAAAGCAGTTGGTTACGGTCTCACCAAACCTGATATCATCAACCGAATCTGCCGGACTTCTTGCTGTTAACACAAGTGCATCCACAGGTCTGATATCCTCATTCACATCCAACAACATATTCACCCCAGGTGCTAAGATATCTCTTTTGGTAGGTTACTTCACAGAACCTTCAAACACTTCTTACCAGGTATACAAACAGGTTGTAACTCCATTCTTCAATGGAACAGCACAGCCTTCAACCACATTCAACTATGGATTCTACCAGGGTTCCTATGTCCTTAACGCAACAAACGCAACCATGACCATATCAACTCCATCAAAATCCACATACGTAGTAGCAGAGGTTGCTACATATACCGGTCTGGTTAATGCAACAACTGGAGCCGTTAAAAATTCAACGTCTATAATCACATACTACAATTACCTTACAGCACCTTCAAGTGAAGTAGCTGTACTTCCTGTTGTTACACAGCCCACAAAGGCTCACGGTACATTCACAAATGCTGAACTGGAAACTGGTGGTTTTAGAACTCTTGACCCACAGCTAGCCTATGATACAGTCAGTGATGAAATACTCGCAAACACATACCAGCAGCTGACCATTTACAACGGTTCAGATGTAAGTGGTTATTCTCCATATCTTGCAGCCTTCCTGCCAACCCCTGGCCACGGAATTAACACGCATTACCACAACTACACAGTCCATGCAACCACTGCACAGGGCGCAAGTGGAAACTTCAATTACGCCGTAAATGTGACACCTGGTGAAAACTACACATGGACAATAAGGGCAAACGCAACCTTCTGGAACGGTCAACCAGTTACTGCCTATGATGTGTATTACTCTCTTGTGAGAGATCTCTTATTCACATCTAATGCAAACAACCCCGGATGGATCATAGCCCAGTATCTGTTACCTGGTAACTATTATGCATCTAACACATACTATAACATAACCCAGAACCTAACATACAGCAACACGACTAACCAGGTATTTATGCACTTCCAGAAGCCGATGGCTGAAGCGCTGGTTTACCAGATATTCTATACATCTGGAACCTACATAACAAGCGCTCAGTGGTTAATTGAGCACGGTGCAGGAATAACCTTTACACCCGCTGGATTTAAAGCTTACATAAACCAGGCATACCCATCAGATTACAACACCTATGTGGAGTTCCATATAGATGCAAACGGACCATACACCCTGTTCTCCGAATCTCAGGCGGCAAAGGTTGTTCTGCAGGTCAATCCTAACTTCACGTCTCCAAATAAGTGGGTTCTCTACCCATCATATGAGTACATCGTGATAGAATATATCGCAGAGCCCTCTACCACATATCTGGATCTTGAGAGCGGTGCCTCCCAGGCCGCTGGTATACCTACTTCATCATGGAATGAGGTTCAGGCATTGCAGAAGGCTGGAAAGGTCAATGTTGCTAGTGGACCATCCATAGATATATTCTGGTACAATTTCAATGCGAACGTTAATCTCACTATGGCTTCAGCAGCCACACCTGGAATAAATATGCCATTCGATATGTTCACCTCAATACACGCCAGAAGAGCCTTTGCATTTGCATACCCACACGACTTCTACCTTAACCAGGATGTTGGTAATGCACTGTTTAACACGCAATTTGCAGTTAACTATGCCGGTATGATACCTGATGGTATGATAGGTGGAGTTCCATTTTCACAACTCAACAACTCAGCAAACCAGTCATGGCTCTCACAGGATGGTATATCATACAACATGGCTGCAGCTATGTCAAACTGGCAGGTATTCCTTAAACACTGGAATAACAATTCCAACATACAGAGTCTTGGTATGACCATAACCAAGAACAGTGCTGGTGACTATATTTACAAGGGAGCTAAACTGGATATACCCATATACATATTCTCTGCCGATCCAGTGGATCTTAACGGAGCAACTGCCTGGGGCAGCAATCTGTCTAAGATAATAACTGGAGCAAGCTTCCCTGTTATACCCACTGCGTTCCCAACACTGCTCGGAAACCAGGTACAGGGACAGAACCCAATGCCAATATACTTACTTGGCTGGGCTCCAGACTATCCATTCCCAACAGATTACCTGAACCCAATGGCAAACCCATTGAACACAACCACATACCCAGGACCAAACGACTTTACACCCTGGTGGTTCGGCTACAACACATCAAACCCATACCACAATGTAACTGAGGCCATGATAATGAAACAGATGCTTGCAGATTATGCAAACGGTACAAACCAGGTAAGCACACAGGCTGCACTGAAGTACTTCTGGATGGAAAACAGAGACCTCATAAACATGACATACTACGTATACACGGAACAGGCTAACGAATTCCTTGTACTCTCATCAACGGTGAACTTCACTCAGGCAGAAGCGTACCAGATGAACACGGTTTGGTTCGGTGCTTACTATCTGTACAACGATATGGCTCCGGCAAGCTGATAATAAAAATTTTTTAATTTTTTATACTATTTTTTAATAACCTGATGTGCAAAATTTAATTTTCATTCTTTTAACTGAAATTTTAATGACACCGTTCATTGTTTACGTGGTTGTTTACGTTTCAAAAAACTATTCTAAAATGAACAATGTTTCCATATCTGTTGTCCTGTTCCTGTTATCAATGATGTCCGGTATGTTGAACTCCATTAATTATTACATCATATTTCCCAATGGTTTTATTAATAATGTTGCTGCCTTCAATATTTCAATGTTTGAAATGTCTGTCATTCTTTCATATCTTCTTTTGGAGGGTTTTAACGGCAATTTAAGGACCATGAATCCTTCTCACGCAAAATGGTTTGCAGTTCTTGTTGGCTGGAATGAGGTTTCAATGGCCTTTCTATTATACACTCTTGCCTATGGTTTTGGAACCCGGGGAATCTATACCAACGCATTAAACCTCATAGGTGCATCTGTCACAAACTATCTTTTTCTAATTCCAATGATAATAGAGATGTTATTTGTGCTACTTCTTAGGATTCACGGTGGAATATCCAGAAGAATTATGGAATCAGTAATATTGATGCAGCTTGCAGATCCTGCCCTGATAGGTAATTCAATCTATGTAACCTATGGTTCTGTGATATTCTCCATAGTTATGATTCTTGTAATATATTATGTATTTTCCTACGCATTTAAGAATAGAAACGAATTGACAGGCAACTGGAAGAGGGAGCTTAACTATTTCATATTCATACTTGTTCTATCAATTCTGGGACTGATAGAACCAATTCTGATCAGTGGCGCATTCGGAATAAAGTGGCTCATATTTTCCATTTCAATGGTTGCTTCAATGATATATTACTTTACTATCTCCTTCAAGGTTTTTGATTTTCCGGATTACCATAGGAGAAAGAACAAGGGTGAGGAGATTGTGGTACCGATTTAATTGGAATCTAAAATTTAATCAATTTTAAAACAGCATGGGTTATTAATTCCGGATCTCTTCAACTCTTTGGGGGTAAGTTATAAACACTCATTCATTTTCATTTTGTGAAATCAGAGGAACTTTTCAGGAAGCTTCTAATATAGCGTTTCCTAATTATACTTGCAATATCATGCTCCTATTCCACCTGGCATCTCATCCATCCTGTATTTCCACGTGAAGACAACAGGTTCGCTGTTTGTCTCTTCTATGTAACTTAGAATCCTTTTTTTCAGGTCTTCC
>NZ_JBLSDF010000047.1:0-10612 GCF_052315355.1 Cuniculiplasma thermophilum | reverse complement strand
TTTACTGCAACATCCCATACGGGTAAAGAATGAAAGAAGGGAGACGCATGCTCTTTCACGAGGAGTTATCCTCAAGATCGATAACGCGTATCCCTGGCCAAACATGATCTCATGTCTGGTTAAAAATAATATACAAGATCTCTAATCCCATCAATCACAAACCTATTTAAAGACTAACATATTGTCATGTTATGGGTTCTCTGATCCCGATCCCAAAGAACATGATGATCCAGTCAACTGGAAGATCTCTCTCCATAGATTTCTTTTCAGATGATGAAGTTCAAAAGATCTTTCAAGAGATCTCTGAAAAGATTAACAATGACATAAGGAGATCAGACAAGCATAAGAGATACTTTCTCCTGGTTGAATTCTTATATCGAACCGGTGCAAGGATAGATGAAGTACTTCTGGTTAAACCTTCAGATGTAAATTTGGTCACAAATTCAATTAGAATGAAGACCTTGAAACAGGGAAAGGATAAGAAAACAGGAATTCAGAGGGAGAAGTATCGAATCATACCATTGCATTCAGAGCTGAGGGATACTTACATGCAATATCTCCTGGATATGAACATATCAACAAAATCTGAGGAACCTTTATTCCCGATAAGCAGACAGGTTGTAGACGTCTATTTCAAGAAGATGCAGGATAAATTGGGATTTAAGATTCATGCACACAAGTTCAGGCACACATTTGCGGTCAAGGCCATAATGGACAATGTCCCATTGAATATATTACAGCAATGGCTTGGGCATTCATCTGTTTTTACTACAAGTATCTATACCCAGATTACCGGGATGGATACGTCAGAGTTTATGGGGAGAGTGAGATGAGAAGATGAAAAATGGAAGCACTAAACCCAAAATTATATGGATTGGATTTATTTCAAATTGTGATGATTCAATTCTAATGTATCAACTTGGGGATGGTCTTACTATAAAACCACTTGACCATGAAACGGGTTTTGACTTGTTAAAAAAACTAAGCAAAAGTTGTGATGATGCTGACTTTGTTAGCAGATATGCGACAAGCGGGCTTATAGGAGATTCCTCAAAACCGCTTTATGTAATTACCAAAGAAGTAAATTCAGAAATATCAGTTAGGATTTCTCCTGACCAAGCTGAGATTAAATTATCCCATGAGGACTCGTTAAATTTAATGAGTGAAGCCAGTACTCTTAGTAATCTTGTACAGGATAAATTGAGGCTGTTGAGGCTTTTTAAGGAGGGAAATATATGCATGCCTGTTGAATTCATGTATGTCGATACCAATGAACCAATTCGTCTTTATTCTATGCGTGTCTATAATATAGTCCAGCGTGAAATATATCATCTGGATAAAAGCGAAGTGGATAGTCTTTCAAAATTCTTGAGGGAAGTATCTCTGCCATTCACTGAATTACCGCTTAACATGGCTTTTTCAAGTTTTGAACTTTCTTACACAGTAAACTTTGAAAATCTCTCGTTTGTTTCGTGTATAACGGGCCTAGAATGCTTATTGAGTGAGGATAGTTCAGAGATATCATACAAAATTTCAAGAAATATGGCCATTCTTTTAGGCAGAGATGAAGAGTCATCCAAAGACGTTTTTAATAAAGTGAAAAAGCTTTATTCTAACAGGTCAAAAATAGTTCACGGTGTGAATTTCAGAATTTCCCGAGACGATTTAAAGGATGCCAGATACTTTTTAAGGGAAGCAATAAAGAGCTATATAAGGGCTGGCTTAACTAAAACCGCACTCCTAAGGGAACTTAACTCATTGAGATATAAAGACGAACGTAGGTGGTTGTCTTAATAGTAAGTAGATTTTCCTTTGGTGTCGTATTTTCACAAAGAAAAATTAACATAAGGCCACAAATCTACTTCGGTAAAATAGGAATAATTATTACCTGTTATAAATATGCTATAGAAAGCAAGAACAAGATAGATATAAAGAGCCCAAGAATTGAGCTACCTTATAATTTGGAGGAAAAGTATGGAATATGGTGAAATGCGAATAGACCTATTAAGTACAGTTGATATACCACAATTCAGGTTTATAGGCTCAAAATACCGGTTGATCAATTACCTTTCAGAAATTCTCCAAAGAGAAGATTTATACAGGGGGACATTTTTAGATGGTTTTAGCGGGTCTGCTGTGGTTGGGAGAGGTTTTAAAAAATATTTTCCAATAATATCAAATGATGCGCTATATTTCTCTTATGTACTTCAAAGAGCGTTGATAGGTCTAAATGAATATCCAAAATTCCAATCCGTTGATTTACCAGACCTTTCTAACTCAAATGAGATGAGGATAAACCAGATCTTATATTTTTTAAGCAATATTGATGGCATAGACGGTTTTATAACTAAGCATTACACTCCCTATAGTTTAGAGTTAGATTATACTGAGAGAAAGTATTTTTCTGTATATAATGGGAGAAAGATAGATGCCATAAGGGAAAAAATAGAAGAATGGTGGAAAACCAATAACATAAATGACAATGAATACTATTATTTATTGGCAAGTCTATTATTCGCTGTTCAAAAGGTATCTAACATTTCAGGAACGTATGGTGCTTATAATAAAGTATGGGATCCTAGATCCAAAAAACCTGTTACCTTAAAATTTATCGAAGTTGTTCCATCTAAATTTAAACACGAGGCTTATAATCAGGATATCTTTGAGATAATCGATAAAGTAGAAGTTGAAACTGCATACGTAGATCCACCGTATAACTCCAGGCAATACCTCCCAAATTATCATATTCTAGAAACAATAGCAAAAAATGACAGGCCTAAAATTAAAGGTTTAACCGGTATTAGAGAATATTCGACCAAGAGGAATAAATCAGTAAGACTTCTGAAGGCAGGGGATATAATCAATTCCATCTATGATGAGATAAGATTATGGACCATCGAGAGGCTCGACTTCAGGGATCTCATTAAAAGATATGATTCCGAGAGGACTTTCTTCTATCTTGATCCTCCGTATCACAATATCAGGGGATTGTATGAATATGAGATGGAGGACAGCGATTTTATCGATTTAAGAGACATTTTAGGCCAAATTAAGGGAAAATATCTGTTAAACATAAATGATGATGAATTCATCCAGAAGATCTTTGGAAAATCTAACTTTAAGAAGGAATATACGAATTACGGAATAAATGGCAGATTGAGAGAAAAGACGAAGAGGATCGAATTGTTTTACCATAATGTCCGAAGTAATTAGGGAATTTGAAGGAGCTGCTGGAAGATATGCAACTCTATAGATTTTAGAAGTTCATTGATGAATATCAAATCGAAACATTTTACAAATGTTTAAAATTATAAATAAAGGAAAAATCGGTGCAATCAATGTGATAAAAGCAGTTTATTACAATAAAGTAACTAGGTAGCCTAATTTGAATGTATAACTATCACCATGAAAAAAGGTAACGGATTCTCAGCACATACGTACTTAAATATATCTCCAATGATTATTATACCTCTTCACTTTAAGCAAAGGCAAGTTTAAATAGCAATCTTCATTTTTTATTTATGGACAATGAAAATATTTTAAAACTGCTAAAAGAAATTAGAGAGGACATAAAGAATATCATGGAGCATATGAATGATCGATATTACGTGTTAGGGGTAAATGGAGCTAGAATGATCGTGAGCGATGATAAGCGAATCATGGAACTACTGCAATCTAATCAATATACTTTAAATTATATAAGTAGTAGTATCTCGCCTGGTGTGAGATGTCCAAAACATAACGTGCCTATGGTGCCCATTCTTGAAGATGATGGATATGGAAACTACAAAATTTGCTTTGAAGATAACAAAGATGGGGGGCATAAAATATGTCCAAAGTGCTGAAAAATGCAGCTGAACTGAAAGGATATATTATAAGTGTCGCAAAAAAGAAAAAAAGACTTACAGATATAAGTGTAATTATTCTTCTTTTATTGTGGGTTTGTGGTTTTATTTATATATTATATTTAAGTATCCAATACCCAGCAAATGCAGTGATTTATCTTATGGCTGTTGCTATAAGTTCAGAGGGCGTTGGTTCCACTTCTTTAGCTTTTACAAGACTCAGGAAATCATGGGATCAGATGTATTTAGATGAGGCAGAAAAAATCGTTAACTCTAGAAAGAAAAAAGTGAAAGGCGAATTCGATAATAGAAGTGAAGCTGAAAACGCACTAATTAAATATGCTGCTGAAATAGGTAGTCCATTTAGGCATGCAACTCAAAAACAAATAGAAAAGTCTCTTGAAGATTTCTGTGAAAATGCCTTTAAAAACAGAGAGAAAATTAAGATCTAATTCTGTAATGAATTATTTTTAATAAGATAAAAAAAATCAATGCCTTCTGATTCTGGCAACAAAGATCTTTTATATATCAGCATGTATTGTACTTATGGAAGTTCAAGAGAGTACGATTAAACAAAATGATGTTTCATTGCTTCCACTGTACATAAATAACGCTTTTAAAGAGAAATTCGAAGAAAGCATTAACATTTTAGAACAACTCTACAAAAAGAACAAGAGATGGATTGTTACTTATTCTGGTGGAAAGGATAGTACGGCCCTTGTTGTTCTATCATTATACATGAAAACAGTTCATCCAGATATTGACCTGAATATTACCTATGCTGATACAATGATGGAGATCCCACAGATGGCCATTGTTGCGCACACTTTCCTGAAATCTATAGAAAAAAAATATCCTGCTGAAGTTAAGATTGTATATCCTGATATAAATGATACTTACTGGGTTAGGATGATAGGCAGAGGCTATCCTCCCCCAGGTCCCAGATTCAGGTGGTGTACTCCAAAGATAAAGATAAAGCCTTCCAGAAAGCTCCATGAAGACAGTGGTTTATTCATCACTGGCCTGAGAATGGGGGAAAGCCAGCAGAGAGACATAAGGCTGAAAAGTTCATGTCTGAATGGTGGGGCAAACGAATGTGGTAGTGATGTATGGGTGAACCAGAAGGGAATAGATGTCGCAGCTCCAATTATACACTGGTCGGCAGAAGATGTATGGTATTTCCTCATGATGCCTGGAAGGAAAGCAGTTGCCGAGACTCAGCTCGTTGTTGACCTGTACGGAAATACTTCTATGAGATTCGGATGCTGGATGTGCACTGTTGTAATGAAGGATAAAACTATGATTGCACTGGCCAGGTCTGGAGATTATAAGGTTAAGAAGCTACTGGAATTCAGGGAATGGATAGTTGAAGAATGCAAAAAGCCAGAGAACAGATATTTCAGAAAGGACGGAAGAAAGGGAAGACTGAATATAGCGTTCAGAGAGATTATATTAAAAAGGATATTAGAACTGCAGAGTGAGATAAATTTTAATATAATAAATGAAGACGAAGTAATAGCTATCCAAACTCTACTCGACAGCGGTAAATATAGGGATTACTGATCCTCATTTTTAGTCCCCTCTTCTACCTCTTGGTAAAGATTCAATACAAATTGGATAATCTTTTCCTTTTTTTCCTGATCATTCTGCAAGTTATACAACAAACCCACACATAGGGTATCCCATAGTCCCTTTCTCTTTGTGAACGAAGGTATCTTTGCTATTAGTGTTTTGGACTCTTTGTAAAGCCCTACTTCTTGCATCGAATGCACTCTTTTAAACTCTATTTTTTCTACATCATATTCATCCAGTATTTTTTGCTGGACTCCCTCCACTCTTCCTTTGATTTTATTTTTTCTATATGTCTCTCTACGGTGTTTAATTTTAGAAACTATTGATCCTTCCCTATTTTCAGGAAACATTGCTCTTTGCTCTTTAAAAAACTGTGTTTCTATTATAGCTTTTTCAGGGTCAGTCTTTGATTGGTCCTGTTTAGGAGGAGCATCTCCACGAATATGATTGGTGAGATAGTTTTTAAGAAAACGATATACGTTGTTTCCTTCATAAAGACTTTCTCTATCTAAATTTACTATTTGCTGAAATCCGTCATCCATGAATACTTCAACAATTGACTGCTGTTGCACCATATATGTATCCACGAAAAATTTCATTGGGTCGGTAAACTCATTGCCTAATGCCACGTTAAAAAGCCTAAACAGGAGACCGCTATATTCAGATGGGAATACACGCTTAGACTGGTGATAATAAAATCCCTTTACAGTTACATTTTCATAGTTACCCTCATCGCTTAGGACTTTTTTATTTATTTGAGGAAGTAAATAAACATATGGGTCTAAATCTTCAAATCCATACTTTTCGATATCATCAAGAGAAGGGTATAAAAGTGGCTTAAATAATTTAAACTCGTTTCTGATTTTTACTTCGCTATCACTAGTTTGAATTAAAAATTTTACTCTTACATTGAAGTCCAAATCCTTAGTGCTTCTTTTAATCTCCAAATACAAAGGATCGTTTGTTCCCGGTATTTTGAATTCCTTTCCTCTAAATTTAATTTTTGTTTTAACTGGACCATCAGGTAGGTACTCTACAGGACTCATCAGTCCAATGTCAACAATAATCTTGTCCATTTGAGGTAACAATGATAACTTGTGCATTCTTTGTACTTCATCTAAAAATTCCTCAAAGTAGTTTTCATCAGTTAAATTATCTCTTTGATATTTCCATACATGGGATTCCTTTATTGTAGGAACTATCGATTCCAGAAAAGGTGGCTTAAAGTCGCTAATCTCTACTTCTGTATAAGATTCATAGCCGCCAACATGCCTAGAAGATAAAGTAACATTTCCCAATTTAGATTTGTCCATAGATTCATTTCTTCGGATAATGTCATCGAAGAAAGCCAAAGATATCTTTGCAATAAATTCCCTTGTTTGGTCTGATTTCTTTGTCCTGACAACAAACCCCTTACAAGCAGAAGCAACTGAAAGCATGCCGATTCCCATTCTACCGACAACCTTCCTCTTCTTTTTAGGAGTAACATTAATTTCATTTGTTGTATTTTTTTTACTTCCACCGATATGAGTAAAAACATAATACAAGTCATCTAACGACATGCCCACCCCGTCATCCCGGATAGTAATTTTATCCAGATGAAGTTCAGTCCTAAGGTAGCTGAAATGAAAAGTTATCAATACATTTGAAGCATCAGCATCGTAAGAATTACTAAGCAATTCTTTTATAGAACTCGCAGGAGACCTGTATAACCCTGCAGATATGTGTTTTATAATCTGAGCTGCCACTTGCAGAGAGATGGTATCTATGGCTTCCTCCGCATTATTCATTTTGTATCACCTCATTTGCACCTTTTCCTGAGTAAAATTTTTTAAGTGTTTCAAAGAACGGTTTTGAGTCAATAAAAATCTGATCTGTATCATATTTTTTTCCGTGTATAACATTAGATACAGTATCAAATATATTTTTTATATCTCCTAATTCTTCTTCTCCGAGGTTTCTGTTTTTTCCTTCTTCAGTATTAGTAACATAACTAATAATTGATGTTTTTATTTTATTTTTGAGAGCACCCTTTTTGTTCTTTGGAAGTTTTTGATCTTTTAATAAATAAATTAGGTCTGTAAATGTTATCATATTAAGTGCCTGAGACAAATAATCAGTGTTTTTTTCACGTGCCTTATCGAATAATTCACCCTTATCTTGGTCGTCTAGAAACATTATAATTGCTGGGCTTATGAAATTTTTTTTCATGAAATTTTCCATTAATACCCTTAAAGATATTGCACTGCCGAATGCATGTTTTATAGTCATAAAACTGACAAAGTTATCGAAGAGTTCCTTATCCTCATCAGTAAATTGCAAATAGTATTTTTTTTGTGATTTTATAAAGCCTTCAATTGTTTTACTATCTTCTTGCTTATCTAAGCTTATAACACCATTGGCATTTTTGTCTACCTTCATTCTGACAAAATGAGACGAATTACAAATCAGGTCAACGTAACCTTCTTCTATGTTCCCATTTAAAATTTCATAACAAGGAAAAGTATCTGAATGACTTAAATGACATACTGGTTCGATTTCATTTCCATTACATTTTAATTGAGTACCCAATCAGTTCACCTTCATGCTGTAGATGCCAACGTCATCTTTGATGTTCACATTCAATATTTTCTTAATCATGGTGCTGACTGATACAAATCTTATATCACCTTTTTTCAAGGTTATACGTGGTATTTCAATTTCGTTTAGACTTGTGGATATATTTTTCGTTTCCGCATTCATCAATGTCTCATTCCCCTCTCATTTTCTTCAACTTCTCGATCTGCTCCACAATCTCATCTCCCTTGCCATTCATTCCAGTTTCACCCCGCAATTCATGCAGAACTTTGCCACTTCCGGGTTTTCATATCCGCATGCAGGACATACCTTCACCTTGCCCTTGTAGTGCATCATCATTTTCTGGACATGAGGATATGTCCATGCAGCCTTCACATGCCAGCAATCGTATGAATCATCATGTTCGCACCAGAGCCTGAATTCGCCGTTGCCGTTTCTCTTTACGTATATGTTGAATATCCTTGGAGGCTTTCCCGGCTTCACTTCCTCAACGGTTATGTGATCGTCCATAACGTTGATGTGAAATAAAAGATTGAGATGCTTGGCCATCTCCGCTTCCTCTTCGGTCATCGTGAGATCGAGATCAGATTTTGGGACAACCTCAACGCTTGGAGAATTTGCGATTTCTTCGGCTTTTTTCAATTGCTCTGCTACCTTTCGACCTTTTTCGGTGAGAGATATGCTATACGACTTCCTGCCAAATTCTTTCACCTCATAATTTATAAACCCCTCCTCAGATAAACCTTCAAGAAGTTTTGTCAATGTATAAGGATTGTTAACTATAACTCCTAAATCCGACTTTTTAAGAGACTTATTCTCTTCATACAAATATTTCAATAGAGAATTAGCAAATTTGTTATTTAGAGCTGTCAAATTATCAAATAATAATACATAAGAGAATATAAAAAACACCATGGCAATGATTTATGAAATAATAAATCATAATCTTTATATCTTAAATTAGATTTATGTTTTGATAAAATGAAAACGATAGCCCTACATGATGAGGATTATGAGACCCTGAGAGAACTCAAATTTGAATTAAGGGTCGATAACATGAGATTGGTAATTATGCGGCTGGTTGATGAATACCAGCGAACACATCAAATGGAGGCCTCAGCATGAAGAAATGTTCCAGATGCCAGAAAATCATTGATGTAGGGGTACATCCGTATGCCAATGTCTACCCTGTAGCAAGACAGGCTGACCCGCTGAATAATAAAATGCGAACGTACCATTTGCAGTGCCTCGTTGAAAAGATCAGAGAAGAAGACAGGGAGGTAACGGCATGAGCAATTCTAATCGTTCTGATTTTATTGCTATTTTTGGGGTAGTATTGCTTTACTTCCTTGTATGGATAGCCGTTCTGATTCTCTGTATAAAGATAGTTCAGGATAATCCTTACATTGGGATAGTTTCGATCGTTTTGCTCATGCCTATCGCCTTCCTGATACTTGGCATGAAATTCAGGCAGATATTCAATTTTTTCAGGACTTGTTCCGGGAGGAATTCCAGATGAATGCATATGCAATTCCAATCAGGAGTAGAATCACTCCAATGTACTCCAAATCTACTACTATTGAAAAAAATAACGCCTCAGCATCTCTCTCTGTTGTATTCAGTGCAGAGAACAGTAAAGGCAAGACGAACTCATATCCAAGGAAGGCTAAAACAACAATTACAAACAAGATGACTAAAACATTAGTCCCTTTACTATCATTTCCTTTCGCTATAAGGCATCCCTCTTTTTCTCTTCATTTAATGCATAATTTACTGCATGGGAAACTGACGCAAACCGCTTTTTGTTTATCTCTCCATGAATCCAATTCAGGAGTTCCTCGTCAATCGCAACAGAGACTTTCCTTTTCATTCCTACTCAGTAAGATGTATGGGTATTACTCTTTTATTGCTCTAAAGTATGTAAAAGTAGGAAAAGTAAATATACAGGAGATGGTATGACTTGGTAGGTGAAAGTAAGAAAATTAAGATCAGTGTATCAGTTGAGCAGGCGGATTTGAAGATTCTACGGGCTCTCGTCGATTCCGGAAAGGCTGCGAATCTTTCTCATGCTATGAGGCTTTGTGTAAGATGCTACAGGGAGGCTAATGCATGATGCTGACAAAGAGAGATGAACTCGGGATCGATGATTCTGAGACCTATGAGGAGGATGAATACGATGAAGATTGAATGCTCCTGTGGCAAATCTTGTGTTGGCAAGCACAAAACGGTGTTTTACAACTTTAAGGGCCACTTAAAGAAATATCCAGATCATTTTGAGGTTCAACGGAGCACGAGTTTCAGTGAATATAGAATAATGGAGGTAGAGTAAAATGGATATAGAACGAATGGAAAGATTTGTAAAAACAATAAGGGAGCAGCGGGCGAGAGAGTGTGAGAATAGTGGGCATTTCTTCGGTAAGGCTAATGAGTGCACCATGTGCGGTTCAAAAATGGAGGAGATATTCCAATGATAACTACTATAGCGTTTCCATAATACACTTACAATTATTTATACTCAGTATCCATATCTACCTATGGTGTTCAAGCGTGTTAAGCCACACATCACCCTGACGGATGATGAGAGAAAGTATCTTGAAAGCATAACAAGATCCCGGACA